>DASQIW010000058.1:0-28608 GCA_035631375.1 Streptosporangiaceae bacterium | reverse complement strand
GGCGTGCCGGGCTTCCCGCACTTCGGCCACAACGACAGGGTGGCGTGGTGCATCACCCACGCGATGGCCGACGACCAGGATCTGTACCGGACCGACGGGGCCACCGCCGGCGGGGACAGCCAGCTCATCGGCGTGCGCGGCAGCGAGCCGGTCCGGGTTGAGGTCCGCGAGTCCGAACGCGGACCGCTGATCGCCGACGATCTTGCACTCGCCTGGACGGCTCTCGCCGGGGTCAACGCCGGGTTCGACGCGCTGCCGCGCATGCTGCGGGTTCGCTCGGTCAGCGAGCTGTTCGAGACCATGCGGCCCTGGGTGGAGCCGGTCAACAACCTGCTGGCGGCCGACGCTGACGGCAGTATCGGGTACCTGACCAGGGGACGGATACCCGTCCGGACGATGCCTGAGGCGGCCTGGGGGCCGGTACCGGGCGCCGACCCGGCCTACGGCTGGCGTGGCTTCGTCGACTTCGCCGACATGCCGCAGGCGCGCGATCCGGACGGCGGACTCCTGTTCAGCGCGAACAACCGGATCCTCGCCGCCGCCGACGGGCCGTACCTGGGCCTGGATGTGGCGCCGCCCTGGCGAGCCAGCCGCATCCTCGACACCATCTCCCGGCTATCCGGCGCGACGGTCGAGGACATGGCCGCGCTGCACCGCGATGTGATCTCTCTCCCGGCTCGGCGGATCATGCGGCTGCTCGGGGAGTGGTCGCCGCTGACGGGCTGGGACGGCCAGCTGGCGGCAGATTCGGCTGCCGCTGCGGCCTATTCCGTGCTGCGCCGGGAGCTCGCGCTGGTCGTGCTCGAGCGGACAGGCCTGGCATCCTTCATCGAGCATCCGTGGAACCGGCTGCTGCCGGGCGTCCGGGCCGAGTCGGTGGTCTGGCGGGTCGCCGGGGAGCACCTTGCGGCGGGCGATGAGTCCCTGCTCGGCGGCTGGTCGTGGCGCCGGGCCCTGACGGAGGCGATCCGGCGGGCCGAGCGGGTGTGGGCCGGCGAGCCCTGGGGTGAGCTGCACGCCACGGGACAGCGTCACCCGCTGGGCCGAGCCGTGCTCGATCCGCCTTCGGTGCCGTACGGCGGAGACATGGAAACGGTGCAGGCGAGCGCCTACCTCCCGGTGGAAGGGCTGCGCACGGCGACGGGCTCGGTTGCCCGCTACGCCTTCGACGTCGACGACTGGGACTCATCCGGCTGGGTGGTGCCGCTCGGCGCCGCCGGCGAGCCGGGCAGCCGCCACGCCTACGACCAGCAGGAGGCCTGGCGCACTGGCCGCCTGCTCCCCGCGCCGTACTCACGGCGCGCGGTCGAGGCCGCGGCGGAGGAGCAGTACAGCCTGCTGCCTGACTAAACGGCCGCGCCTGCCGAAACCCAGTTGACCTCGCCAGCAGGCCGACCTATACGGTCAGGCTCGTGCCGGATTGGACGTTCGAGGAATGGCCGCAGCGGGAGCAGCCGGACGCGCTGATGGCCGAGCTCTACGCGGCGAGCGCGCCGCTGCACGCCGAGGCGACGCCCGGTGACCCGCGACGGCCGCTGGCCGAGGAGGTCGCCGCGGTCCGCCACCAGCCGCCCGCCGAGGACGGGGTCGTCGTCGTTGCCAGGGATGCGGCCGGAGCGATCGCGGGCTATCTGGACAGCGGCTGGGAGCAGCTGCCCGGCGTGGATCACACGCTGATGACCGAGATCGCGGTGCTGCCGGGCTGGCGGCGCCGCGGGCTCGGCCGGCTGCTGCTCGAACGCGTGCTGGGCATCGCCGAGCGGCGCGGGCTGCGCCTGGTCATGGGCCGCACCAGGGACAACGTCCCGTCTGGTGCCGCGTTCTGTACCTGGCTCGGCGCGGAGCCGGCCTTCGTGGGCAGGGAGAACCGGCTCGATCTGCGCTCCGTTGACCGGGAGCTTGTTGCGCGCTGGATCGCTGACGGTCCGGTGCGGGCGCCGGGCTACCGGCTGGAGTTCGTGGCCGGCCAGACGCCTCCTGAGCTGGTCGACCGGGTCGCCGATGTGCTCAACGTGATGAACACCGCACCGCGCGAAAATCTTGATATCAGCGACATTCCGATGACCCCGGACCTCGTGCGCGAGCAAGAGAAGGCCGCCCTGGCGGCCGGCGAGCAGCTCTGGGCGTTCTACGCCGTGGAGGAGTCCTCCGGGCGGTTCGTTGGCCTGACGACCACCGAGCTCCGGCCGGGGACGCCGGACCGGGTGCGGGTCGGCGACACCGGGGTCGACCCGGAGCACCGCGGCCGTGCGCTGGGCAAATGGCTCAAGGCTGCGATCACTGACCGGATTCTTGCCGAGCTGCCTGAGGTGCACTGGGTGATCACCTATAACGCCGGCAGCAACGACGCGATGCTCGGGATCAACACCGAGCTCGGCTTCCGGACGTCCGCCATCCACACCACGTGGCAGATCGCCACAAACGAGCTGCGTGGGCGGCTGGCGGCGGGCCCGGTGGCCGCCGAAGCCGGGGCCGATTGACCGCCCGGCTGGCCTCTCATATGCTTGACGCTGCACTGTGTTCAGGTGCAGTCCGCCATTGGTCAGGCAGCCCGCAGGACGATCTTGCTGCAAGTCCGATCGGTCATGCTGACCCGGCAGGTCACCTCAAGCATGGCTTTCCTTTGCCGGACCCACCACGCACGGTACCGTCCAGCAACCCATAAATGTCCGTATCCGGAGTCCACCTACACATGACGAGTAGCACTGAGGCCACCTCGACCCCCAAGGTAGCGGTCAACGACATCGGTTCCGAGGAGGCCTTCCTCGCCGCGATCGACGAGACAATCAAGTACTTCAATGACGGCGACATAGTCGAAGGCACCGTCGTCAAAGTCGACCGGGACGAGGTTCTGCTCGACATCGGCTACAAGACCGAGGGCGTCATTCCCTCCAGGGAACTGTCCATCAAGCACGATGTCGACCCGCATGACGTTGTCAAGCCCGGCGAGCACATCGAGGCCCTTGTCCTGCAGAAGGAGGACAAGGAAGGCCGGCTGATCCTGTCGAAGAAGCGCGCCCAGTACGAGCGCGCCTGGGGCACGATCGAGAAGGTCAAGGAGGAGGACGGCGTCGTCACCGGCACCGTCATCGAGGTCGTCAAGGGCGGCCTGATCCTTGACATCGGCCTGCGGGGCTTCCTGCCCGCGTCTCTCGTCGAGATGCGGCGGGTGCGCGATCTCCAGCCGTATGTCGGCAAGGAGATCGAGGCAAAGATCATCGAGCTGGACCGTAACCGAAACAACGTGGTTCTGTCCCGCCGCGCCTGGCTGGAGCAGACCCAGTCGGAGGTCCGGCAGAACTTCCTCAACACCCTGCAGAAGGGCCAGATCCGCAAGGGCGTCGTCTCCTCGATCGTCAACTTCGGCGCGTTCGTGGACCTCGGCGGGGTCGATGGCCTGGTGCACGTGTCCGAGCTGTCCTGGAAGCACATCGACCACCCGGGTGAGGTCGTCGAGGTTGGCCAGGAGGTCACCGTCGAGGTGCTCGACGTCGACATGGACCGCGAGCGCGTTTCGCTCTCGCTGAAGTCGACGCAGGAAGACCCGTGGCAGCAGTTCGCCCGGACGCACCAGATCGGCCAGGTCGTTCCCGGCCGGGTGACCAAGCTCGTGCCGTTCGGGGCCTTCGTCCGGGTCGAGGAGGGCATCGAGGGCCTGGTGCACATCTCGGAGCTTGCCGACCGCCACGTCGAGATCCCCGAGCAGGTCGTGCAGGTTGGCGACGAGATCTTCGTCAAGATCATCGACATCGACCTGGACCGTCGGCGGATCAGCCTGTCACTCAAGCAGGCTAACGAGGGCCAGACCGGCGAAGTGACCGGTGAGGACTTCGACCCGACGCTGTACGGGATGCCTGCCGCATACGACGAGCAGGGCAACTACCTCTACCCCGAGGGCTTCGATCCCGAGACTCAGGAGTGGATGGAGGGCTTCGAGAGCCAGCGCGAGGAGTGGGAGCGGCAGTACGCCGAGGCTCGCGCCCGGTATGAGGCGCATCAGCAGCAGGTGGCAGACGCCCGGAGCAAGGACGCGGAGGCGGACGAGGAGTCCGAGCCGCGGGAGCACCGCAGCGCTACCGCCGAAAGCGAGCGCGCCGGCACGCTGGCATCCGACGAGGCACTCGCGGCCCTCAGGGAAAAGCTGTCCGGCGGCCAGAGCTGACCATGCGGCTCCGCGCTCGCCCGGCAGTCACGGGCGCGGTGCCGCGCCCAAAACCCGACACCGGGTATCCGGTCCGCAGCCGGTGCCTGCCGCTGGGTTCGCTGGCGGCCTGAGGTGCTCCGGGTCGGACTGACCGGCGGAATCGGGGCCGGCAAGAGTGAGGTCTCGAAGCGGCTTGCGGCCCATGGCGCCGTCGTCATCGACGCGGATCTCATCGCCCGGGAGGTTGTGGCGCCCGGCACCGATGGCCTGGCTGAGGTTGTCGACGCGTTCGGTCCCGGCATCCTGACGCCCGATGGTGCGCTCGACCGGGCCCGGCTCGGTGACATGGTATTCGCCGCCCCGGAGAAGCTGGCGAGGCTGAATGCCGTCGTGCATCCGCGGGTCGGTGCGCGAATGCGCGAGCTCGAGGACAGCGCGGGTCCGGGCGCCGTCGTCGTCCACGACGTCCCCCTCATCGCGGAAAACGGCCTCGCGGGTGGTTATGACATTGTCGTCGTCGTCGATGTTCCGCCGCGGGTGCAGCTGGACCGCCTCATGCGGCTGCGGGACATGAGCCGCGACCAGGCCGGGGCGCGGATGGCCGCGCAGGCAAGCCGGGAGCAGCGCCTCGCTATCGCGACGATCGTCGTGGATAACTCCGGCTCCTTGGCCGAGCTCGACCGCCAGGTGGGCGAGCTGTGGGCCGAGCTGCGCCGCCGCGCCCGGATCCAGCCAGCCGGAGCAGGCTGAGGACCCTGCTGCCCTGGAAGGGCCGCATTGGCGCAACCACGCCAGTGTGGTCTGACGCGTGGAATGCGTGCGGACTGGCCGGCGTTGTCAGACCGCCGACCTACAGTGGGAACGAGCAGCGAGCAGAGGAGACGTCATGCGCCCGGTGACCGATCTGCAGCGCAGGGTCGCCCCGTTTGAGGTCGTCACGGAGATGGTGCCGGCCGGCGACCAGCCGACGGCCATCGCCGAGATGGAGCAGCGGATCAAGGCCGGCGAGAAGGACACGGTGCTGCTCGGCGCGACCGGGACCGGCAAGACCGCGACCGTGGCGTGGCTGGCCGAGCGACTACAGCGGCCGACGCTTGTCATGCTGCCGAACAAGACCCTGGCCGCCCAGTTCGCCAACGAGCTGCGCGAGATGCTGCCGAGGAACGCGGTCGAGTATTTCGTTTCTTACTACGACTACTACCAGCCTGAGGCATACGTCCCGCAGACCGATACCTACATCGAGAAGGACTCCTCGATCAACGATGAGGTCGACCGGCTCCGGCACTCAGCTACCAATGCGCTGCTGACCAGGCGCGACACCATTGTCGTCGCGTCGGTGTCGTGCATTTACGGCCTCGGCACCCCGCAGGAGTACGTCGACAAGATGCTGACGGTCAAGGTCGGCGGCACGATGGACCGCGACCAGCTGCTGCGTCAGCTGGTCGGAATGAATTACGCGCGGAACGACCTGGCCTTCACCCGCGGTACCTTCCGGGTACGCGGCGACACCATCGAGGTGATCCCGCAGTACGAGGAACTCGCCGTGCGGATCGAGATGTTCGGCGACGAGATCGAGCGGCTCATGACTCTGCACCCGCTGACCGGTGAAGTCATGAGCGAGGACAGCGAGCTGTACATCTTCCCCGCGTCGCACTACGTGGCCGGTCCCGAGCGGATGGAGCGGGCGATCGCCGGCATCGAGAGCGAGCTCTCGGAGCGGCTCGCCGAGCTGGAGCGGCTCGGCAAGCTGCTCGAGGCGCAGCGGCTGCGCATGCGCACCAGCTACGACATCGAGATGATGCGCCAGGTTGGCAGCTGCGCCGGTATCGAGAACTACTCTCGCCACATCGATGGCAGGGAAGCCGGCAGCCCGCCTAACACGCTGCTCGACTACTTCCCCGAAGACTTCCTGCTCGTGGTTGACGAGTCGCACAACACCGTGCCGCAGATCGGCGCCATGTATGAGGGCGACGTGTCCAGGAAGCGAGTGCTGGTCGAGCACGGTTTCCGGCTCCCGAGCGCGATCGATAACAGGCCGCTGACCTGGGACGAGTTCTGCGACCGGATCGGCCAGACGCTGTATTTGTCGGCGACGCCTGGGCCGTATGAGCTGCGCCGGACCGGCGGCGAAGTGGTGGAGCAGGTCATCAGGCCGACTGGCCTGGTGGACCCGGAGGTCATCATCAAGCCGACCAAGGGCCAGATCGACGATCTGGTCGGCGAGATCAGGGACCGCGCCGAGAAGTCCGAGCGCGTCCTCGTGACCACGCTGACCAAGAAGATGGCCGAGGACCTGACCGATTACCTGCTAGAACTCGGCATCCGGGCGAGGTACCTGCACAGCGAGGTGGACACGCTGCGGCGCGTTGAGCTGCTGCGCGAGCTTCGGCTCGGCGAGTTCGACGTGCTCGTCGGCATCAACCTGCTGCGCGAGGGCCTCGACCTGCCGGAAGTTTCGCTGGTCGCCATCCTGGATGCCGACAAGGAGGGCTTCCTGCGGTCGGGAACATCGCTGATCCAGACGATCGGCCGGGCCGCCAGGAACGTGTCCGGGCAGGTGCACATGTACGCCGATCAGGTCACGCCGTCGATGCAGCGCGCCATCGACGAGACGAACCGGCGCCGGGACCGGCAGGTCGCCTACAACCGCGAGCACGGCGTGGACCCGCAGCCGCTGCGCAAGCGCATCGCCGACATTCTCGACCAGCTGGCCAGAGAGGACGCCGACACCGCTCAGCTGCTCGGAGGCTCGGGCCGGCAGCAGAGCCGTGGTAAGGCGCCGGTGCCGGGGGTTGCATCAAGGGCCCGGGCTGCGGCGGCGGACGGCGCGAAGGGTGGCGGCGCAGCCAGGGCAGACCTGGCCGCGCTGATCGCCGAGCTCACTGAGCAGATGCACGCGGCAGCAACCGAGCTGCAGTTCGAGGTCGCCGCGCGGCTCCGGGACGAGATCCGCGACCTGAAGCACGAACTGCGCGGCATGCAGGCCGCCGGCGTCTGACTGCGGGGTCGCTCGGACCATGGTCCGTACGGCGGCGGATAAGGTCGACCCGGCCGCTGCTGACGGGGAGTTCATGGATGCCTCGCCATGACCGCGGCTCCCTCAGTCCACAGCCGGTTTTGCCCGGATTTCGGGCCAAGGCTGGCGGTCGCCAGGTCCAGATAGCGTCAGGCTGGCATCAAGCGACTGGTCAGGCTGGCGGCGGCGTAGGCTCGGATCATGGTGGTCAGCCTGCTGGCTGCGCTGCTGTCGGCGGTGTGCTACGGCGTCGCTTCGGTCATGCAGGCCATCTCGGTGCGCGCCGCGAGCCGTCGAACCATGGCTCAGGTGGCCCAGGCAGGCGAGGGTGTCGACGCCGGGCTGCTGGTCCGGCTGGCGCGCCAGGGACTGTTTCTCGCGAGCATCGGGATCGATCTGGTCGGCTTCATCGCTCAGCTCATCGCACTCCGTCGGCTGCCGCTGTTTGCCGTGCAGGCGATCATGGCGTCGAACCTCGCGGTGACCGCTGTGTGCGCGGCCTGGCTCATGAAGGCACGGCTCGCCGTCCGCGAGTGGCTCGCGGTCGCCGGCGTCGTCGCCGGGGTGAGCCTGCTCGGCTTGTCGGCCGGGCCGGAGGGCGCTGCCAGGGTGGGCCGGGAGTTCGAGCTCGGGCTGATCCTCGCGGTGGCGGCCGTGGGGGTGTCCGGCTTTGCGGTCGCGCGGCTGCCCAATCCGGTGCGTACCCCGGCCCTCGGCGCGATCGCCGGACTCGGGTATGCGGCCCTGGCCGTAGCAGCGCGGATCCTGCCGGGATTCGGCCCGCTCCAGCTGCTCAGGAGTCCGGCCGCCTACACCGTGATAGCGGCCGGGATCCTCTCCTTCCTGCTGTACGCGACCGCCCTGGAAGGCGGCAGCGTCACGACCGCGACGGCTGCGGTCGTCCTCGCCGAGACAGCGCCCCCCGCGATCGTGGGCGTGGAGTTCCTGGGTGACAAGACCAGGCCAGGCCTGACGGCCGTGGCTGCCCTCGGCTTCGCTCTCGCGGTGGTGTGCGCGCTGGCGCTGGCGAGATTTGGCGAGGCGGGCGAGCGCCAGGATTCGGCCCGCGCACGCCGTGAGACGGCTGGCACGGCTCCGGACAGACGGGTCGCGTAACCGGCCAGGGCGACCTGATCCGCCCGCCATTCCGGGTATTACGGTCGCTAGCTCCGCATACTGAACAGCTCGGGCGTAGTGCCCACCGTGTCTGCGCTGCTAGCGAGGCCGGGCCTTGATATCCTGAGACCCCGTGGGCGAGCGGGATTGCCGCCGAGTCTGACCACGGGAGCCGCATTGGCGATGTCAGCGTACGGGTCGCGGCCAGCGACGACCAGGCACCTCTTCGTGACCGGGGGTGTCGCCTCCAGCCTCGGCAAGGGTCTCACGGCCTCGAGCATCGGCAGGCTGCTGAAGCTGCGCGGCCTGCGGGTGAGCATGCAGAAGCTCGACCCGTACCTCAACGTGGATCCCGGCACCATGAATCCGTTCCAGCACGGCGAGGTCTTCGTCACCGACGACGGGACCGAGACGGACCTGGATGTCGGGCACTACGAGCGCTTCCTCGACATCCGGCTGCCCGGATCGGCGAACGTGACCACGGGCCAGATTTACTCGAGCGTCATCGCCAAGGAGCGCCGTGGCGACTACCTCGGGGACACCGTCCAGGTCATCCCGCATATCACCAACGAGATCAAGGCCCGCATCCGGGCCATGGGGGGACCGGAGACCGACGTGGTCATCACGGAGGTCGGGGGCACTGTTGGCGACATCGAGTCGCAACCGTTCCTCGAGGCCATCCGGCAGATCAGGCACGAGATAGGCCGCGACCGCTGTTTCTTCCTGCATGTCTCGCTGCTGCCCTACATCGGTCCATCCGGTGAGCTGAAGACCAAGCCCACGCAGCACTCGGTGGCGGCCCTGCGCAGCATCGGCATCCAGCCAGACGCGATCGTCTGCCGCTCGGATCGGCCCATCAGCGACGGGCTCAAACGCAAGATCAGCCTCATGTGCGACGTGGACGAAGAGGCTGTCGTGTCCGCGCCCGACGCGCCCTCGATCTACGACATTCCCAAGGTGCTGCACGCGGAGGGCCTCGACGCCTACGTGGTCCGCAGGCTCGGCCTGCCGTTCCGTGACGTCGACTGGAGCGACTGGGATGAGCTGCTGCGCCGGGTCCATCGGCCCGCGCGTACTGTCACCATCGCCCTGGTGGGCAAGTATGTCGACCTGCCCGACGCCTACCTGTCCCCGGCAGAGGCACTGCGGGCTGGCGGCTTCGCCCATGACGTTCGGGTCAACATTCGGTGGGTGACCAGCGATGACTGCCAGACACCCGAGGGCGCTGCGCGCCACCTGTCCGATGTGGACGGCGTCCTCATTCCCGGCGGCTTCGGCGTGCGGGGTATCGAGGGCAAGATCGGCGCGGTACGCCATGCCCGCGAGCACGGCATCCCGGTTCTCGGACTGTGCCTGGGCCTGCAGTGCATGGCGATTGAGGTCGCCCGCAACATGGCGGGCCTGGCCGGCGCCAACAGCACCGAGTTCGACCCGCAGACGCCGTACCCGGTCATCGCCACGATGGCAGACCAGGAAGACGTGATCGCCGGACAGCGCGACATGGGCGGGACCATGCGGCTGGGCCTGTACCCGGCGATTCTGGCCGAGGGCAGCATGGTCAGGGAGCTGTACGGCGAGCCGGAAGTGCAGGAGCGGCACCGTCATCGCTATGAAGTCAACAATGGCTTCCGCGATGAGCTGGAGCGTGCCGGTCTGGCCACCTCCGGCCTGTCCCCGGACGGCCGGCTGGTCGAGTTCATCGAGCTGCCGCGCAGCATGCACCCGTATTTCGTAGCCACCCAGGCACATCCGGAGCTGCTATCCCGGCCCACCTCGCCGCACCCGCTCTTCAGCGGCCTGGTGGCGGCGGCGCTTGAGCGCAGCCGAACCGGGCGCACCGCTACCCAGGAGGCCGTTGCCGCAGGCGCCGGGCGACCAGTTGCCAGTGCCTGACCGGGCCGGGACGCCAGGCCAGTCCGTGGCCGGCATCAGGGACAAGGCTGGCAGCTGGCCGGTCACCGAATCCTCGGTTCTGGCCAGGGGACGGATTGTGACCGTGCGCCAGGACATGGTGCGGCTGCCCGATGGCGAGATTGTCGGCCGCGAGCTGGTCGAGCACCCTGGCGCGGTTGCCATTGTGGCGCTGGACGAACTGGACCGGGTGCTGATGATCCGCCAGTACCGGCATCCCGCGGCAGCGACCCTGTGGGAGATCCCGGCCGGGCTGCGAGACGTCGACGGAGAGCCGCTGGCGGAGACTGCACGCCGGGAACTCGCCGAGGAGGCGGGTTACCAGGCGGCAGACTGGCGGGTGCTGGCCGACTTCCTGTCCTCGCCCGGCATCAGCACTGAGCGGCTGCGCGTGTTCCTCGCCAGGGACCTGACCGTGGTCCCGGCGGGGGAACGCGAGTATGTTCGGCAGCATGAGGAGGCCTACCTGACGGTGGCCTGGGTTCCCCTGGAAGAGATAGTCCGGGGGATTCTCTCAGGCGACCTGCACAACGGCGTGGCAATGGTGGGTGTCTTGTCCGCGTATGCGGCGCGCGCGGATGACTTCCGCACGCTTCGCCAGGTCGGTGCGCCTGAGGACCTCTGATCACGTGTGGTGGCAGCACGGGCGAGGAAGGACAAGGCTCCGATGCGGATAGGCGTACCGAGGGAAGTCAAGGATCAGGAATACAGGGTCGCGATGACCCCGTCTGGCGCACACGAACTAGTGCGTGACGGCCACGAGGTCTACGTCGAGCAGGACGCGGGCGCCGGATCGGCGATCACCGATGCCGACTACGTCGCGGCTGGAGCCAAGATCCTTCCGTCGGCCGACGATGTCTGGCAGACAGGCGACCTGATCCTCAAGGTCAAGGAGCCCGTGCCCGAGGAGTACGGCCGGATGCGGGCGGACCAGGTGCTGTTCACCTACCTGCACCTGGCAGCCAGCCGCGAGTGCACGGATGCGCTGCTGAAGTCGGGCATCACCGCGATCGCTTACGAGACCGTCCAGCTGCCGGACCGATCGCTGCCGCTGCTCGCGCCGATGTCTGAGGTGGCCGGCCGGATGGCGCCCCAGGTCGGTGCCCACCACCTGCAGCGTGACGGCGGTGGCCGAGGGGTGCTGATGGGCGGGGTCTCCGGCGTGTACGCGGCGAAGGTAGTCGTGCTCGGTGCCGGAGTGTCCGGGATGAATGCCGCCGCCATTGCCCTTGGCATGCAGGCCGAGGTGCTGCTGGTCGACAAGAACGTCGGCAGGCTCCGCCAGGCTGACGCCATCTACCAGGGCCACTGCCAGACCGTCGCCTCCAACGCCTACGAAATCGAGCGGGCGTGCGTCGACGCCGACCTGGTGATCGGCGCGGTGCTAGTGCCGGGTGCGAAAGCGCCCCGGCTCGTCAGCGACGACCTGGTCGCCCGGATGAAGCCGGGCTCGGTGCTGGTCGACATCTCCATCGATCAGGGTGGCTGCTTTGAGAGCAGCCGGCCCACGACCCATGCCAATCCGACTTACCTCGTGCACGAGTCGCTGTTCTACTGCGTGGCGAACATGCCGGGCGCCGTGCCGCATACCTCGACCTACGCGCTGACCAACGTGACGCTGCCGTACGCGATCGAGATCGCCAGGCAGGGCTGGCGGACAGCACTGTCCGGGGATGCCTCCCTCGCTTCCGGACTCAACACGCACGCGGGCACGGTGACGTGCGCACCGGTCGCCGAGGCCCACGGTCTCGCCGCCGTCCCGGTGGTGGAGGTGCTCAGCTGACCACACTGGTCCGGACGATCGGGCGCTATCTCGACCATCTGGCCGTCGAGCGCGGCCTCGCGGAGCACACGCTCCAGGCATACCGGCGTGATCTTCGGCGCTACGCGGCCACTCTGGCGGCCGCAGGGCGCGTCGAGATCACCGACGTGACGACGGCCGACGTGGCTGACTTCCTGGCCAGGCTGCGGGAAGGCGACGCCGAGCACCCGCCGCTTCAGGCCAGTTCCGCCGGGCGCGCCGTGGTGGCCGTGCGCGGGCTGCACGCTTTCGCCTGCGCTGAGGGCCTGACGACAGCAGACCCCGCAGCCTCAGTCCGGCCGCCTGCTCCGCCCCGGCGACTACCCAAGGCGATCTCCATCCCCGATGTCGAGCTGCTGCTCGACGCCGCCGGAACGGGCCCGGCCGCGCTGCGCGACCGCGCGCTGCTTGAGTTGCTGTACGGGACTGGCGCGCGCATCTCCGAGGCCGTCGGGCTCGACGTGGACGATCTGGAGCTGTCCGGGGATCACCGCAGCGATCAGGCTGCTGCTACGGCACACTCGACTATCCGGCTGAGCGGCAAGGGTGGCAAGCAGCGACTGGTCCCGGTGGGCAGATTCGCCAGGGAAGCGGTCGACGCATACCTGGTGCGCGCGCGCCCGGCCCTGGCCGCTGCATCCGGCCGGGGGCAGCCGAGTCCGGCGTTGTTCCTGAACGCCAGGGGCGGGCGGCTGACCCGGCAGGGCGCGTGGATGGCGCTGCGCGCCGCGGCGGGCCGGGCGGGCCTGGACGAGGTGTCGCCGCATGTGCTGAGGCACTCGTTCGCCACGCATCTGCTCGACGGCGGTGCCGACGTTCGCGTGGTGCAGGAGTTGCTCGGGCACGCGTCGGTCACGACGACGCAGGTGTACACGCTGGTCACGGTCGACAAGCTGCGCGAGGTGTATGCAGCGGCACACCCGCGCGCGGTCGGTTAGGCGCCGGCTGTGGGGCTCCGCCGCGCGTTAGAAGACGCTTTTTACGATCACCCGGCCTTCTTGAAGATCTGGATCGGCGTCGGCGCACCCCTCGTCGCCCTGTTCGTCACGCTCGGGATCCTCGCGTCGATGGGAGAGCAGCAGGACTTCCGGACGCTGCGCGGCGATCTCGGCAGCATCCACTTGCCCCATCAGTACCGCCTAACGTCCGAGCGCACGACCGGATCTAACTGCCACAGCAGCTGCTCGGTCATCCAGACGTGGACCTGGCTGCCCATCGGCGGCCGCTCGGCGTCCGACCAGTGCCGCGACGCCAGCCGCGCACTGAGCTCGGCCTATTCGGACGCGGAGGCGAACTCACCGCTCCCGCCGGGAGCGGTCTGTGACTACTTCGTGGTGGCCAGCAGCTTCTTTCACCCTGGCCAGGGAAAGCGTGACATCGAGGCCATCGTGACCCGCCGTGGTCTCGGCTTGGCCGGCCATCCGGTTCTGCATATCTCCGCAAGCTATCTCGGTTAGGGGCCCTCGGCGCCGACTCGCAAGGGCATCGGCCCACAGCGACCACGTTCCCATCCGATGCCATCAGCCGGCGCCTAACGGTCAGTCTTCGCATCCGGTTCATTTGGTTACTCCTCGGAGCGTCGGCTTGCCGGTACGCAGTGCCGGGGCCTAGAGTCGCGTGCCAGTGGGCGCATTCTGCCGGAGGCGGATCGGGTGATGGAGTGCGCTAACCGCCGGGAGGTGCGGTAGCTGTGGCAGCATCCCAAACCCTCGAGGTGAGGTCCGGGCAGAAGGGACCCACGGGGCGGCCGCGGCCGGTGTTTCCCGAACCCCCGCCGCTGCATGTGCACGGGCCCGCGCGGATCGCCGCAGTGTGCAACCAGAAGGGCGGCGTCGGCAAGACCACCACGGCCATCAACCTGGGCGCCGCGCTCGCCGAGCACGGACGCCGGGTGCTACTCGTCGACTTCGATCCGCAGGGCGCCCTGTCGGTCGGCCTGGGCATCCAGCCGCATGAGCTGGACGCGACCGTCTACAACCTGCTCATGGAGCGCAGCCTGACCGCACACGACGTCATCATCAAGACCCGGGTTGACGGGATGGATCTGCTGCCCAGCAACATCGACCTGTCTGGTGCCGAGGTCCAACTCGTGCACGAGGTGGGCCGTGAGTTCGTGCTTGGCCGGGCACTTCAGCCCGTCATCAGTGACTACGACGTCATATTGATTGACTGCCAGCCGTCGCTCGGGCTGCTCACCGTCAACGCGCTCGCCTGTGCCGACGGCGTGATTGTGCCGCTGGAGTGCGAGTACTTCGCGCTGCGCGGCGTTGCGCTGTTGATGGAGACCATCGACAAGGTGTCGAGCCGGCTCAGCCCGAAGCTCGCCATCGACGGAGTACTCGCCACTATGTACGACTCCCGTACCCTGCATACCAGGGAAGTCCTCGCCGGAGTCGTCGAGGGGTTCGGAGATCGCGTCTTCCACACCGTCATCAGCCGGACGGTGCGCTTCCCCGACGCGACGGTGGCGGGTGAGCCGATCACCAGGTTCGATCCTGCGTGCGGCGGCGCCCATGCCTACCGAGAGCTGGCCAAGGAGGTACTCGAGAGGTGGCGCCAGCGCGTTCCGGTGGGTCCCGTCCGCGCCGGGTAAGCCTTCCGGGCGTCGCAGAACTGCTGCGAGCGCCGGCCCATCGGCCTGTCGTCGAGAGCGAGCGGCAGGCGAGCGGCCGGGAGAGTCACCCCCAGAAGATCACCGTGTACCTGTCCGGAACCGAGCTGCTTGACCTGGAACGAGCCCGGCTTGCGCTGCGGTCGTATGGCATCTCGGTCGATCGCGGCCGGATCGTGCGGGAGGCCCTCGCGGTGCTCCTCGCCGACCTGGACTCCGCGGGCGACGCGAGCCTGGTGGCGCAGCGGTTGCGCGCGAGTTCGTGAGCGACACCGCGATCAGCGGTGCGGCAGGCACCGGCGGCCCGGCCGAGCCGAGCGGCTTCCAGGTGCACCTCGATGTCTTCGAGGGCCCGTTCGACCTGCTGCTGGGCCTGATCGCCAGGCACAAGCTGGACATTACCGAGATCGCGCTGTCCCAGGTCACCGACGAGTTCATCGGCTACATCCGGGATCTGGCCGGCGGCTGGGATCTGGACCAGGCCAGCTATTTCCTCGTCGTCGCGGCGACGCTGGTCGACCTCAAAGCAGCCCGACTGCTCCCGGCCGGCGAGGTTGATGACGAGGAGGACCTGGCGCTGCTCGAGGCCAGGGACCTGCTATTCGCGCGGCTGCTGCAGTACCGCGCCTACAAGGAGGTGGCCGGTCTGCTGGCCGGCCGGATCGCCGCAGAAGGCCTCCGGTATCCGCGGCGGGTGCCGATGGAACCACGGTTCGCCGAGGTGCTGCCGGAAGTGCTGATAGGGATCGGCGCCACCGAGTTCGCTGCGATTGCCGCGCGCGTGCTCACCCCGCGCGAGCCACCGCGGGTCTCGACCGCGCATCTGCATGTCCCGCGCACCTCGGTGCGGGAGCAGGCTGAGATACTGCTGGCACGGCTCCGGTCCCTCCGCCGGGCCACCTTCCGGCAGCTGATCGCTGATTGTGCCGGAACATACGAGATCGTGGCACGGTTCCTGGCCGTGCTGGAGCTCTACCGGGACGGGCAGGTCAGCCTGGAGCAGGCGGCCCCGCTGGCCGACCTCATCGTCACCTGGATCGACCATGGTGGCGACACCAGTCATCTTGATGTCGAGGAATACGATGGATAACGGGCAGAATGCCCTGCTGCCAGATCCGGGCCTGCGGATGAGCCTGGAGGCGGTGCTCCTTGTCGCCGACGAGCCGGTACAGGCCAGCCTGCTGGCCGACGTCACGCGGCGGCCCGCCGCGGAGGTGACCGCGGCTCTGCGCGAGCTGGCGGCCGCCTATACCGCCGAGCGGCGCGGTTTCGACCTGCGGGAAGTGGCGGGCGGATGGCGCCTGTATACCAGGGACGAGTGCGCCGGAGTCGTCGAGCGGTTTGTCGGGGACAGTCAGGAAATCAGGCTCACGCAGGCTGCGCTGGAGACACTTGCCGTGGTCGCCTACCGGCAGCCGGTCAGCCGGGCCAGGGTGTCCGCGGTGCGCGGTGTCAACTGTGATGGCGTGATCCGGACTCTGGTGCTGCGCGGGCTCGTTGAAGAGGCCGGCACCGAGGGCGAGACGGGGGCGACGCTGTTCCGGACAACGCCCTACTTCCTGGAGCGCCTGGGCCTTGTCCAGCTGTCGGATCTGCCCGACCTCACGCAGTTCTTGCCCGACAGCCTCGATGAGGAACTAGATGCTCATGACGCGGCCACCTAGCGGGTCCGGGTCCGCATCCGGCCCGCCGGCCAGGCTCAGCCCGGCGGAGCTGGCGAGGGCGAAAGAGGCTGCCTCTCGGCTGCACGACGAGTTCTCGGGCGACGCCGACGAGTGGGCGGAGCTCGGCGAGCCGGCCGGCCGGGATTCGCTCACTGACGTGCCGGGCGGCGTCCGGCTGCAGAAGGTGCTGGCCGCGGCCGGCGTGGGCAGCAGGCGGCACTGCGAGGAGCTGATCGGCGCGGGCCGGGTTGAAGTGGACGGTGAGATCGTGCGCCGGTTCGGCGCGCGGGTCGACCCGCAGCATCAGGTCATCCGGGTCGACGGCCGCCGGATCCCGGCCAGCGAGGACCTGGTGTACCTGGCCGTCAACAAGCCGGCCGGAGTGCTCACGTCCATGTCTGACAGCCGCGGCCGCAAGACCATGGCGGACCTGCTGCCCGACATCGCTGAGCGGCTATTCCACGTCGGCCGGCTCGACTACGACACGGAAGGCCTCATGCTGCTGACCAACGACGGGGAGCTGGCCCACCGGCTCGCCCACCCGCGGTTCGGCGTGCCCAAGACCTACCTGGCCGAGGTAGCCGGGCCGGTGCCGCGCGGGCTGGGCCGGCAGCTGCTGACGGGTGTCGACCTGGACGACGGCATCGCGAGCGCGGACAAGTTCCGGGTGGTCGAGCAGGTCGGCGGCCGGGCCCTGGTCGAAATCACGCTGCATGAGGGCCGCAAGCACATCGTCCGCAGGATGCTCGCGACGGCCGGGCATCCGGTCAGCAGGCTCGTCCGGACCCAGGTCGGCCCGGTCACGCTCGGCTCGCTGCGGCCTGGCGGGACCAGGAAGCTGTCGACCAAGGAAGTCGGCGAGCTGTATGCGGCCGTCGGCCTGTAGCCTGCGGTCGCAGCTGCTCGCGCTGGCGCGCGGCGCAGGCTAATCCGTAGCGTCGGCCCACTGGGAGGGAACGTGGCAGTCCGTGCAGTCCGCGGCGCCGTGCAGATCAGCGTCAACGACAGGGACGAAGTCCTCGCCGGCACCACTGAGCTGGTCACCGAGGTGATGAGCCGCAACGCGCTCAGCACCGACGACGTGATCAGCGTGCTCTTTACCGCGACGCCGGACCTGACGGCGGAGTTTCCCGCCCTCGCCGCCCGCAAGCTGGGGTTCCAGGAGGTCCCGCTGCTGTGCGCCGCGGAGATCGACGTGCCGGGGGCGATGCCGCGGATCGTGCGGCTGATGATGCACATCGAGACGAGCAAGCCGAGGTCCGCCCTGCAGCACGTATACCTGCGCGGGGCCGTTGCGCTGCGGCTGGACATCGCGCAATGACCGAACCAGGTCCCGCGCCGAGCGGCCCGGTTCCGGCGAGCACGGTAGTGATCGGGACCGGGCTGATCGGCACCTCCGTGGCACTCGCGCTGCGGGCCCGCGGCGCCCGCGTCTGGCTGGCCGACTCTGACGACGACGCGCTGCGTCTCGCGGTCAGCCTCGGCGCCGGCCAGCCGTTGCCACCCGGCGGCGTACCCGGCGGGCCAGCCGAGGTGGCCGTGCTGGCTATGCCGCCCGCCGCCGTCGCGGCCGAGCTGCGCGCTGCTCAGGGAAGGCGCCTGGCCCGCTGCTACACAGACGTAGCGAGCGTGAAGGAGCTGCCGCTGGCCGCCGCTCGTGAGCTTGGCTGCGATCTCGCCAGCTACGTGCCTGGTCATCCGCTGTCCGGACGCGAGCGTTCCGGGCCCGCGGCGGCGCGCGCGGACCTGTTCAGCGGGCGCCCGTGGGTGCTATGCCCGCAGGCGGCCAACGCGGACGACGACGTCCGCCTGGTAACGGGCCTGGCTGCCGCCTGCGGTGCCGTCCCGCTTCTGGTGCCTGCGGCCGAACACGACCAGTGGGTGGCGCTGGTATCGCACGCCCCGCACGCGGTGGCGGCGGCGATGGCCGCCAGGCTCGAGAACGCGCCGGCGCTGGCCCTGGCGCTGGCTGGCCAGGGCCTGCGCGATGTGACGAGAATCGCAGGGTCGGGTACCGGCATGTGGCTGCAGATCCTGGCGGCAAATGCCGGGCCCGCGGGCGAGGTCCTGCGCCTGGTCGCCGCCGACCTGATCCTGGCCGCCGACGCCCTGGACAGTCTGGCGGCCGGCGACGAGGCGGCGGTCAAGCAGGTGGAAGATCTGCTGGCGCGGGGAAGCGCCGGTGTCGGCCGCATTCCGGGCAAGCACGGCGGACCGACCAGCGAATTTTCTCCGGTGCAGGTCGTGATCCCCGACCGGCCGGGCGAGCTGGCGCGGCTGCTGGCTGCAGCGGGAGAGGCGGGTGTCAACGTCGAGGACATCACCATCGAGCACTCACCTGGCCTGCCGGTCGGCGTCGCGGAGCTCTGGGCGCGGCCCGAGTCTGCCCCGGCGCTCGCGTCGGCGCTGGCCGCCGCCGGCTGGCCGGTCGCGGGACCCGCCGCCGGTAGCATCGCCTCGTGACCAAATCAGCCGCGCGGACGGTATCGACGGGCGTGGCGCACATGAAGGGATATGCCGGAATGCCCAGCCTGGTCATTGCCGTGGACGGGCCGGCCGGCTCGGGCAAGTCGACGGCGGCCCGTCAGGTGGCCGCCACACTCGGCGTGAGCTACCTCGACACCGGCGCCATGTACCGGGCCCTGACCTGGTGGCTGCAGGAGCAGCGGGTAGAGCTGACCGACACCGCAGCGGTCCTGGCGAGAATCGCCGAGCCCCGGATCGAGGTAGGCACCCATCCGGAGCGGCCGAGGATCACCGTCGACGGGCAGGACGTCGCGGGGCCCATCCGGACCCGGCAGGTGTCGAACTCGGTCAGCACTGTTGCCGCCATTCCGCAGGTGCGCGCCATGCTCATCGGCAGGCAGCGCGACATCATCGCGGCGGCCGAAGGCGGGATCGTCGCCGAGGGACGCGACATCGGTACCGTCGTCGCACCCGACGCGGCCGTCAAGGTCTACCTCACCGCCAGCGAGGAGGTGCGCGCGCAGCGGCGCAGCGCAGACCTGGCTAACGGTGACCCGGCGGCTACCGTCGCGGCAGTACAGCACGAACAGGCCCGGCGGGACCAGCGCGATGCCGCGCAGATGGCCATTGCCGACGACGCCGTCCAGATCGACACGACCGGTCTCACGCTGGACCAGGTCGTGGGCAGGGTCGTGGATCTAGTCCGGTCCCGGCAGGCGGTTTCGCATGGCTGAGCCGGCCGCTGCTGACGGCCCGGCCCTGGCCGCTCCAGTACTCGCGGTTGTAGGGCGCCCGAACGTCGGGAAGTCCACGCTCGTGAACCGGATTCTCGGCAGCCGGCAGGCGGTCGTCGAGGACACGCCGGGGGTCACCAGGGACCGGGTCAGCTACGACGCGACCTGGCGGGGCCGCGCTTTCACGATCGTGGACACCGGCGGCTGGGATCCGGGCACGGAAGGTACACCGTCGCTCGCGGCGAGGGTCGCGGCCCAGGCCCGCATCGCAGTCGACGCCGCCGACGCCGTGCTATTCGTCGTGGATGCGGTCGTAGGCGTCACCGACGCCGACGCTGCGGTCGCCGCGGTGCTGCGCCGGTCGGGCAAGCCCGTCGTGCTTGCCGCGAACAAGGTTGACGACGCGCCGGGGGAGCCTGAGGTCCATTCGCTGTGGTCACTGGGCCTCGGTGAGCCGATGGCGGTCAGCGCCCTGCACGGCCGCGGCAGCGGTGATCTGCTCGACGCGGTACTGGCCGCGTTGCCCGAGGCGCCCGCGGAGCGGGATGAGGCGCCAGGCGGCCCGCGCCGGGTCGCACTGATCGGCCGGCCAAACGTCGGTAAGTCGAGCCTGCTGAACAGGCTGGCGGGTGCCGAGCGCGTGCTCGTGGACGCCGAGGCCGGCACGACGCGCGACCCGGTCGATGAGCTCATCGACCTAGGCGGGAGGACCTGGCGGTTCGTCGATACCGCAGGCATCCGGAGGCGTGTTCATCAGGCACAGGGTGCCGACTTCTTCGCGGCGCGGCGCACGGAGCGCGCGCTGGAACGGGCCGAGGTTGCCGTCGTGATCGTGGATGCTAGCGAGCCGCTGGCCGAGCAGGACCTGCGGATCATCTCGATGGTGATCGACGCAGGGCGTGCACTGGTCATCGCGTACAACAAGTGGGACCTCGTCGACGACTATCGCCGCGAGGCGCTGGACCGGGAGATCGACCGACAGCTCCACAACGCGCGCTGGGCGCCGCGGATCAACATCTCGGCGCGGACGGGCTGGCACACCGACCGGCTGGTGCCCGCGCTTGAGCTGGCGCTGCACAGCTGGGAGACGCGCGTGCAGACCGGCAGGCTGAACGCTTGGCTGACGGCGCTGGTGGCGGCGACACCGCCGCCGGTGCGCGGCGGAAAGCAGCCAAAGATCATGTTCGCGACGCAGGCCGGCACGCGGCCCCCGCACTTCGTGCTTTTCACGAGCGGATTCCTGCAAGCCGGCTACCGGCGATTCATCGAGCGGAAGCTCCGCGAGGAATTCGGTTTCGAGGGAACGCCGGTGCACGTGTCCATGCGGCTGCGGGGCGACACCCCACGCCGGCCGCCAGGCCGTCGAGCGCGCTGACCGGCCGACGAAGGACGGCCGTGGCCGCCCGGTCCCGGCTAGGCGCGGGCCAGCCAGAACCAGACGGTCGTGCCGGACTCGTCCCGCAGATAGCCCCACTGGTCGGCCAGGCTCTGCACCAGGAACAGGCCGTGCCCGTCAGCGGTGAACACGTCGGCGCGCACGACCGGAGCGGTGAGCTCGGAGCCGGAGTCCGCGACCTCCACGCGGACGCCGCCCGCAGAGTCAAGGACCGTGATCATCACCGTGCCGCCCGGACGGCAGGAATTGGTGTGCAGGACGGCGTTGGTGACCAGTTCCGACGTCATGAGCACCGCGTCATCGCGCCTGTCGGGTAAGTCGCCGAGCGCTTTCGCGACGAGACTGCGAGCTTCCGCGACGTGGTCAGGCCGACCGGGCAGCGTCAGCCGGCAGCGGACCGCGGTATGGCTTCCATCCCGCGGGCTCGCAGCGGCGGACTGAGCGGAGGGTGCCATCTCTGGTCGCTCCCTCCCGCCGGTTTCCAGCAGCCGCGGTAGCGGGTCGCCGGAGAAAAGCATCGCCAGCGAGAGCGAGCATCGCCGGCGATCGTCCATTGCTGTCCATGATGGAGTGACCGTGCACGCCGCGCAAGTGCGTGACGCACATTGCCGATATGGAATCGCATGTCCTATCCATGAGTGTCCGGTATCGTGAGCACCGTGACGCGACAAATCGCGGCTATTACGTATGGCTTTGCAGTACGGTAACGGTGGCATCTGGCGGGGAGTGGCAATGCCGGTGGGGCCTACGGTTCGTCGGCGGCGGCTCGGCAGCGAATTACGCAGGCTGCGCGAATCGCAGTCAATCAAGCTCGAAGTGGTAGCCGATAAGGTCGGCATTGCCTCGTCCACGCTGTCCAGGATCGAGACCGGCAAGGCGCCGACCCGGACTGTCTACCTGAACACGCTGCTCGACCTCTACGGCGTCGGCGACCCAGCCCAGCGCCAGGCACTGGTGGACATGGCCAGGGCGGGGCAGCGCAAGACCTGGTGGCCCGTCTGGGATGGGGTTCTGCCGACGGGATTCGGGATCTGGGTTGGGCTAGAAGCCGAAGCCACTTCGCTGCGCGTGTATGAGGCGCAGGTCGTGAACGGGCTGCTGCAGACCGAGGACTACGCACGGGCAGTCATGACTTCGGTCCGCAGGCGGCAGACCGCCGACGAGATCGAGCGGCTGGTCAAGCTGCGCATGCAGCGGCAGGACGTGCTGCACGGGCCCCGTCCGCTGGAACTCTGGCTCATCCTGGACGAGTCGGTGCTGTGGCGGATGGCCGGGCCGTCGGCGGTCATGCGCCAGCAGCTAGAGCATCTCTACGAGGCAAGCCAGTGGCCCAACGTGACGCTGCAGATCCTCCGGTTTGCCAGCGGACTTCACCCTGCACTTGGCGGCTCGTTCATGATTCTCGAATTTCCGGAGCGGCTGGATCCCGATGTGCTCTATACAGAGGGTGTCACCGGACAGGCATATATCGAAGAGCGCGACCGAGAGGTTCGCGCTCAGGCAGAGGCATTCGACTTGCTGAGAGCAAGCGCCCTTCCGCCGGCCGAGTCGAGAATGCTTATCCGATCCATTTCGGAACGATCCGCCTGAAAGGATACCCTGCATGACGGCATACGACGTCTCCAGCGCAGTATGGATAAGCAGCCGCTTCTGCAACGCCTCGGCGTGCGTCCAGGTCGCCCATCTGCCCGGCGACATGGTCGCACTCCGGGACTCCAAGGACACCGCGCGGCCGGCGAACGTCTTCGACCGAGAGGAGTGGGCGGCTTTCATCGCCGGCGTCAAGGCCGGTGACTTCGACCTGCCCCGGTAGAACCGGAGCGGACGCGTCGGGCGCGAGCCGATCGTTCCGTGAACTCTGGCGGCCGCTCAGGGCCTGGCCGCCAGAGTTCCTGGAGGGTCAGCTAGCTGCAGCCGATGCGTCGAATTCGCCGCCTCGTGCACCGCGCAGGAACGCGTCCCACTCAGCGCCGGTGAAGACAAGCACGGGACCGTCTGGGGTGCGGGAGTTGCGCACCGCAATCTGGCCGCGGTCAAGAAAGGCAATCTCGACGCAGTTGCCGCCGGTCGGCCCGCTGAAGCTGCTCTTGATCCACCGTCCGGTGTGGTCGCCGACCGGACGATTATCCGTGCCGCGCACTGTGTGCCTCCTGTTCTGCCAGCAAGGACCAGATGTACCGGGTGGTTTCCTCGCGCCGGGTGCTGGTGGCGCTCACTAGGTCGAGGGCCTCTCGGTAGCGTTCGACGTCTGACGGCTTGTCGAGATACAGGGCGCTCGTGAGCTGCTCAACGTAGACAATGTCAGGCAGGTCGTCGGCGGCGAAGCTGAGGATACTGAAGCTGCCCGGTGCGGCGTAAGACGCGCCTGTGCGCAGTGGCGTTACCTGAATAGTCAGGCCTGGCCGGTCGGCGATGTCCAGCAGGTGCTGCAGCTGACCGCGCATGACGCTCACCGAGCCCACCGGACGACGCAGTGCACCCTCGTCGATCACGGCCGACAAGCGGAGCCCGCCTGCAGCGAAGCGCCGCCGCCGCTCCTGGCGCAGCTGCACCATCCGCTTGGTGGTCTCGGGTGAGTAGGAACCCAGCTCGAGAACGGCCCGCGAGTACTCCTCAGTCTGCAGGAGCCCCGGCACGAACTGGACGTCAAAACTGCGAATGAACTTGGCCGACTCCTCGAGGCCCAGGTATGCCTGAAACCAGACCGGCAGCACGTCCTGGTAGTGGTACCACCAGCCGTGCTCATTGGCCTGACTGGCGAGATTGAGCAGTTGCTCACGCTCGGTCGCGTCGGTGATCCCGTAGAGGTCAAGCAGATCCGCCACGTCCACCTCGCGCACGGCATTCCGGCCAAGCTCGATCCGGCTGATCTTCGACTCCGACGCCCGGATTGCCCTTGCTGCCTCCGTCGCGGATACGCCGCGCGACTCGCGCAGGCGCCGTAACTGGACGCCGAGCAGGACGCGCAGCACGATCGGGGCGCTTGGTGCGTCAGTGCGAGTGTGTTCAGCGCTGGCCGCGGCCGGCATTCGCAGGCTCCCTTCTCGTACGGCGGGGGATCAGCAACTGCGTCATCCTCGTGCGCGCCGAAGCCAGGCCCCGCCCGGATCGGGACGTGTGCGCCGTCCGCGCCGCACGACCGGCTGTCAGCGAGCGCTGGCAGGATGCTATCGCACTGTGCACCAGCCGAAAGGCTTTCGGTTCTGGCCCTGCGCCCCGACGCCCGGCCCGGTCGGGCGCGGCCGCTGGGTACGATCGCCTGGGTTACGTTCACACTCGCCACGCCGGAAAGCAGAGCGCATGCGATACAAGCCACTAGGGAACAGCGGGCTCGTCGTCTCGGTCGTCGGACTCGGCTGCAACAACTTCGGGATGCGGCTTGATGTGTCGCAGAGCAGGGCCGTCATCGACGCCGCCGTGGAGGCAGGCGTGACGCTGCTCGACACCGCGGAAAACTACGGCCGCGGCCGGTCAGAGGAGATCCTTGGCGAGGTGCTGGCCGGCCGGCGGGACCAGGTCGTGCTCGCGACCAAGTTCGGTGGTGGCGGAGACATGGGCTACGGCCCGGCGGCCGGCGCCAAGGGCGGCCGCTCCTACGTCAGGCGGGCCGTCGAGCATTCGCTGCGGCGCCTCCGCACCGACCACATCGACCTGTACCAGCTGCACCTACCTGATTCGGTGACGCCGATCGAAGAGACGATCGCGGCGCTGTCCGAGCTCGTGCAGGCGGGCATGGTCCGGTACATCGGTCACTCGAACTTCTCCGCCGTGCAGATCAAGGCGGCGGCGGCCGCCGCCCAGGAGCTCATCGCGGTGCCGTTCGTCTCGGCCCAGAATCACTGGTCGCTGCTCGAGCGTGCGGTCGAGACGGATGTCGTGCCGACCGCGCGGCAGCTCGGCCTCGGCGTGCTGCCGTACTTCCCGCTCGCTAACGGTCTGCTCGCCGGCAAGATCCGGCGCGGCGTGCCGCCAGCTGCGGGCACGAGGCTGGCCGGCCGGGACAGCTACATCACTGACGCGAAGCTCGACACCGTTGAAGCCATCGCGGAGTGGTCAGGCCAGCACGGCAGGACAATGCTGGAGGTCGCCATCGGCGGGCTGGCCGCGCAGCCAGGCTGCACGTCGGTCATCGCAGGCGCGACGTCAGCCGACCAGGTGCGCGCGAACGTCTCGGCCGGCGACTGGGTACCGGATGCCAGCGAGCTGGCGGACATAGACAAGATCACCACCCCGGCCAGCTGAGCTGCCGGCCGACAGGGAGGCAGGCTGATGAAGGCAGCGCTGTACCGGGCTTACGGATCGGCAGCCGACGCGCTCAGGGTCGAGGACGTCGACCGGCCCGAGCCGGGCCCTGGCCACGTCAGGGTCAGGATGCAGGTGTCCGGCATCAACCCGACAGACTGGAAGTCGCGCAGCGGCGCTACTCCGCGGCCCATCGCGGACTTCCAGATACCGCACCACGACGGCGCCGGCGTTATCGACGCGGTCGGACCGGGCGTGGACGCAGGCCGCGTCGGCCAGCGGGTCTGGACCTGGATGGCTGCTTCGGGCAGCCAGTGGGGGACTGCGGCCCAGTGGTCGGTGCTACCCGCGCGCCAGGCCGTGCCGCTCCCGGACGGTGCGTCGGCTGAGCTCGGCGCCTGCCTCGGCGTGCCTGCCATGACCGCGCATCGAGCGCTCTTCGCGGACGGCCCGGTCGAAGGCAAGAACGTGCTCGTTGCAGGCGGTGCCGGGGCGGTCGGGCACTACGCCATCGAGCTGGCCAAGTTCGCGGGGGCCAGGGTCGCCACGACGGTCAGCGGTCCGGCAAAGGCGGAGCTGGCGGCCAAGGCGGGCGCGGACCTCGTCGTGAACTACCGCGACGCCGACGCTGCCGACCAACTTCGCGCGTTCGCGCCGCAGATGGACCGGATCGTCGAGCTGGCGCTCGGCGCCAACCTGGATCTCGACCTGGCTGTCTCGGGGCCAGATACGCACATCGTGGACTACGCCGCCGAGGCGACCGATCCGGTGCTTCCGGTGCGCCGGTGCATGAACGCCAACGTCACGATCCGATTCATCTTGCTCTACGGGATCCCGGCAGCAGCAGCCGACCACGCCGTCGCCGACATCAGCAGGGCTCTGCAGGCCGGCGCGCTGTCCGAGCTGCCCGTCACTAGGTTTGGCCTTGGCGAGGTGGCCGCCGCGCACGACGCGGTCGAAGCCGGAGCCGTCGGCAAGGTAGTCCTCGAGATTCCCTGATGCAGCAGAACATCAGCACCAGCAGGCGGCGGGCTGCCGAGTGAGCACCGTCAGGCGGGCACGTCGATGGCAGGTTTGACGTCCACCACCGGCGTTCCGTCGATTGCCTCGAGGGCGTCGACTTCAATCCGTAGCCCGTCGCGCGCGACGATGCGGGCACGGTGCAGGCCGATGGGGTTCGGCCGATTGGGCGAACAGGTACTGAACACGCCGGTAAGCGGCTGGTTCATGTCGCCCTGGGGATGCGTGCTCAACTCATCCCGTGGCGACAGGTGAAGCCAGGTGAGCACCACAATCTCGTCACCCGGACGCAGGTCCCTCGCGCCGTCGGCGACCTGCTCATCGAAGCGGATCCACGCCGAAGGAGCGCCTTGCCGTTGGTTCGGCGCATCGTCGAGGATCCTCAGGGCCGACTGCACCCACCCGATCGGCACCAGGCCGTAGTTCGTCTGCACAACGACAGTCTGCTCCCCGGGGCGCGCTCACAAGTCAAATCGACTGCCGACGGGCGTCACCTCAGGGATGTCACCGGTGGCGAGGACAGCTCGGGCGAGCGGGGCGAGAGCGTCGAGCAACCGCAGGAGCTGGTCGTCGTCGAGGGAGTTGTAGGCGGTGAGAGCGATGCGGTCGGTGCGATCTTCCACGTCGTCTTTCACCTCCTTGCCCCGGACTGTGAGCTTGCCGTCAGGGCCGAGCAGGCCGCGATCGACGAGTCGCGCTGAGACACTGTCCCACTCGGCGTCGTCGTAGTGCCGAGCTACCTCGAATACGTCGCGTGGAACGATGCCGGCGGCGGCCTGAAGGACGTTCGCCTCGCGACCGCCGATCCCGGCGGCAGCCAAAGCAGCGACATGCCCGTCGCCACGGTGCTCGCGCAGCAGCGTGCAGGCATGCCACAAGGATGCAGTCGGCTCCTCCGGCCACGGGAGTGCCCGGTTCGCGGCAAACAGGGCGCGACCTTCCATCGGCGCTGACCCGGCTGCCGCACGCGCCAAAACTGCCGCCGTCTCTACTGCTTCGGTGAAGTCGTTGCCGCCGAACGCCCGCTGCAACGCTGCCGTCGCGCCACGCTGACGTGCCTCCAGGGCCGCGTGGGGAGGTGCGAAGTTCCAGGCGTCCGGAATTGCCCTGCTGACGTGCGAGATCGAGAAGTTGTAGAAGGTGGCGAGCACGATCTCAGCTCCGACGGGACCCATCGGCGCGGCCCGGCCAGCAAAGTAACCCATCCAGAACCCCTTGTACCCTGCGCTAGACAGTGCGGTGCGAGCCTCAGGGGTGAAGTACGTGACGCCATGGATCGGTTCCAGCCGCGACCACAACTGGCGGGCCACTTGCGGTTGTCGGATCACCAGTGCAGTTTGCCTCACCCCTCCCACGACGACAACTGGGACTACTTCACAGCACGAAGCGAACGGAGGACCTCCAGTTCGCCTAGGGCCAGATAAGGTCGCTCAATGGTTATCTGAGGTTCTGCATAGTGGCTGTCGGTGGGCCTGAGGCGGACGGAGGGTATGCGTGCTGATCGTTGCTGGTTACTTCAGAGTTCCCGCGGGTGATCGAGTTGCTTTTCTCGAGAACCGGAGGGCATCAGTCGTGAGGTCTCGGGGCGAGCGGGGCTGTCATGCGTACACGATCAGTGCGGACCTGGTTGACCCTGAGCTGGTCCAGCTCTACGAGCGGTGGGAGAGCAAGGAGGACCTGGCTGCCCATGTCGCTGCGAACCGGGCTGACCCACGCCCGCCTGATGGTTTCGATGTGCTCGAGTCCGAGGTGCTGCAGTACGAGATCGCAAGCGTCGGCGCGCTCGGCAGCTGACTGGCAGGAAGGCATGAGCGTGTGCATGTCAGTGCCACGTAGGCCGATATGAGCTATACCGGCAGCGTGTCGAACGCGTTCGTGCAGAGCATGGCTCATAACTTCGAAGAGGCGCTGCGGCTGATGGAGGCGGCGCTGACCGACTGCCCCGACCACCTGTGGCAGACGGACCTATGGCCGGACGAGGCGCCCACGGCTCCGGGGCCGCACGGCGGACTGCACGGCTCGGCTCCCTGGTTCCTCGGATACCACGCGCTGCTATGCCTCGACTACGACCTGACTGCCGAGTTCGAGCCGTGGACACCGCCACGACCGTTTGACGACAACACCTACGCCTTTCCCAACCGTATCTTCACTAGGCCCGAGCTTCTCGGGTACGTCGATTGGTGCCGCGGCCGCGTCCGCCAGACCCTTGACGCCCTCACGGAAGAGATGGCTTCTCGGCCACTCCCAAGCGCCCATCGGTACCACGGCATGCTGTTCGGAGTGATTGTCGGTGGCATGCCGCTGCACGTCGTTGAGCACGCCTCCCAGATCCGTCAGTTCCTCACCGCGGGCGGCGTCAAGGTGCAACCCATGCCCGGTGACCGTGGGTACACAGGTTGACCATGATCGTCGCCGGCGGAAGCTGACTGCCGAGCCCACGCGACCTAAGGCAGCGGCCCACGTCGGCGGAGCCGAGCGTGAAACCAT
>DASQIW010000057.1:0-2064 GCA_035631375.1 Streptosporangiaceae bacterium | reverse complement strand
GAGTCGGCCAGCGCGTCGACCCGGTACACCGGGGATCCGTCCGGCGGCGGCAGCTGGCGGGCCTGCGCGTCGTCGAGGCGGCTCTGGATGTGGCTGCGCGTGATCTGCTGCACGTCGTCAGCGTCGATGAACCGCAGGCCGGCCCCGGTGGCGATCACGATCCCGTCGAAGACGTCGACTTCGGGCACCTGCAGCACGTGCTCGAGGGTGCCGATCTGCGTGCCGGAGCTGCTCAGCACCGGCGTCCCGCGGGTTGCCGCCAGGTACGAAATAGCCTCATCGTCAGTCACGCTCGCACCCTATTCCTTTTGTGGGTGGCCAGGCATCAGCGTGGGTGGGGAGGTGACGTCCTTCTCCGGTGCCGGAGCTCCCGGAGGACGGTCCGGAAGGGGATGATCATGAACAGGGCGATGCCGAAGTAGAGCACGACCGCAACCCCGGGGCGCCACAGCCCGATGCCGATCACGACCACGTAGGACACCAGGCTGGGGTCGAGCTTCGTGGTGAGGGCCCGCACGTCCGCTTCGGAGTTGTCCTTCTTGACCAGCCCCTGCCAGAGCGCGTAGTGCCAGACGATGCTGATGAAGCCGCTGATGGCCAGGAGGTTGAGCCCGTAGATCGTGACCGCGATCCGTTCGTCGCCCTCATTGGAGAGGTACTCCGCGAGCATGTGGGTGGGGAACGGCAGCACTGACACGAAGAACAACAGCGCGAGATTGAGGCGGAGCAGGATAGCGTCGGCCCGGTCGAGGTACTCGGTGATGACCGAGTGGTTGAGCCAGGCGTTCCCGATCGTGGCGAAGCTCACCAGATAGGCGACATAGGTGGGCCACTGCTCGGCTAGCTGATGGCCGACGTTCTTGCTGGTCACGGCCGGTATCGCGAGATCCAGCACGAGCAGGGTGGCCGCAATGGCAAAGATGCCGTCGCTGAGCGCCTCCATCCGGGTGGTGCGCAGGCTGATCCGCCGGCGGGGATCATCCGGCGTGGTGTCGCTCATGTGATCTCCCCGATCTCCTCGGTGAGGGTCTCCCAGGCCAGCCCGGAGTCCTCGTTCTGCTCGTGCGGGCCGCGTCGCGGGTGATGCACGGCCAGCTGTGGTCTCATGGCACCAAACCACACATCCATCGAAGTCTGGGAGGGGAGGGGCAGCCATGACAGGCCAGGAGCTGCTTGCCTACTGCCTGGCCAAACCCGGCGCCTGGCCGGACGAGCCGTGGGAAGACGACGTCGTGGTGAAGGTCGGCAGCAAGATCTTCGCGTTCTTGGGGTCGGCGCCGGGCTCTACGGTGGGGCTGAAGTGCGGCCCGACCCGTGAGGTGGCCGACGAGTGGCTGCTGCGCTATCCCGGCGATGCTTCGGTCATGGCTTACATCGGGCGTTCCGGGTGGAACAGCCTGCGGGTCGGTGGCGCGATCCCCGACGACGAGCTGCGCGAGGCCATCGACGCCTCCTACGACGCCGTGGTCGCCAAGCTGCCAAAGAAGGACCGCCCGCCTGCGTCCTGAGATGGCCGGCCAGGGAGTTTGTGGTCAGTTTGGGCTGCCATGGCAACCATTGCGCCCACAAACCCGAGGGCCCAACGGACGCCGCGGCCTGCGGGTCGGCCGTTTGGCGGCGAACTGGGTAGTTTGTGGGTATGAGCTCCGGGACGGACCAGTACGCGGACGCCGCGGGCCTGGTCGCGCGCTCGGCGGCGGCGTACGTGTCGAGCGTGCCCACTGATCCAGCGGACGACGGCTTCTTCGGGCCCGCCAGCGTCACCTGGCGGGTGAGCGGCGACCTGTCCTCGATCGTGGCGGGCCTGCGGGCGCTGCTCGTGCAGGCGCTGCACCCGCTGGCGATGGCCGGCGTCGACCAGCACAGCGACTGGCGCCGCGATCCGGTGGGCCGGCTGGCCGCCACGTCGTCCTACCTCACCACGGTCAGCGTCGGCGACCGGGCGGCGGCAGAACGGGCCGCGGCCCGGGTCCGCCGGATCCACGAGCACGTCCGCGGCACCGACCCGGTGACCGGCCGCCCGTACGCGGCCAGCGACCCGGCGCTGCTGCTGTGGGTGCACGC
>DASQIW010000056.1:0-64151 GCA_035631375.1 Streptosporangiaceae bacterium | reverse complement strand
GGGTATGGGTCGACCAGCCAGGATCGGGGGACCTAGCGGCAGCGCGCATGCACTGAGGCGGTCGCACGCGTTTCGGGGGCAAAAGAGGATGCTTGATCTCGATCCTGCGTTCCGTCCGGTGCGCAGGCGCGACGGCTACCTCCGGCTCGAGGATCTCGGGCTGATCGGCGACGGTGCCACCGTCGCGCTTGTGGGCCTGGACGGTAGCATCCCGTGGCTGTGCGTCCCGCGGTTCGACGCCGAGCCGCTGTTCTGCGCGCTGCTCGACCAGGCCGGCGGCGGGGAGTTCAACGTCGTCCCCGAAGACCTGATCGAGGCCAGGCAGGCCTACCAGCCGGATACCGCAGTGCTCACGACCGACTTGCGCAGTGCCACGGGGACGGTGCGGGTCACCGATGCGCTCGCCGTGCGGTCCGGCGCCGACCTCACGGACGACGCCCCGATGCATCGCTCCGAGCTCGTTCGCTCGGCAACAGTGCTTTCCGGCCATGTCCGGCTCCGGGTAGACGTCGAGCCGCGCGGCGGAGCCCACACAAGGCCCGCGCTCGGCGGCCTTGAGCTGCAGGCTGCGCGGCGGCCCGAACTGCGACTGCACCTGCGGTCCAACCGTCCCCTCAGCAGCCTCCACACGATCCACGACCTCCAAGCAGGCGACCGGCTTGACCTCGTGCTGAGCTGGGGCCGCTCATCCCGGCATCATGCCTTTGACGCCGAGGCGATGCTGGCGGGCACGGCGGAGGCCTGGCGACGGTGGATGACCCACTTCAGCTACGGAGGCCCGGAGGAGCCGCTCGTGCGGCGTTCCGCCATCACCCTGAAGCTGTGCGACCACTGGGTCAACGGCTCGCTAGTCGCCGCGCCGACCTCCTCGCTGCCGGCCCCCGTCGGCGGCGTGCGGAACTGGGATTACCGCTACACCTGGATCCGCGACGCCTCTTTCACCGTCTACGCGATGCGCCGGATCGGGTTCGGCGGTGAGGCCGATGCGTTCCTCGGCTGGGTGATGGATGCCTTCGAGCAGAGCCGGCATCCGCGGATCATGTACGACCTCGACGGCAGCGAGGTCCCCCAGGAGTGGGAGGACAGCGAACTCGAGGGCTACCGCCGGTCCGCCCCGGCACGCTGGGGGAACGGGGCGGCAGACCAGCGCCAGCATGACGTGTACGGCGAGATCCTCGACTGTGCCGACCAGTGGGCCCGGGGCGGCGGCGAGATCGAGCCATCGCTCTGGACCGCGCTGTCCGGTCTCGCCCAGGTGGCGAGGAACGCGTGGCGGCAGCCGGACCAGGGCATCTGGGAGGTACGGAGCGAGGGGCGGGTCTTCACGTACTCGGCCGGGATGTGCGAGGTCGCGCTCGACCGGGCTGCCGCCATCGGCGAGCGGCTCGGCCTGTCCGGCCCGGTAGGGGCGTGGCGGGCTGCGGCCGGCAAGCTGCGCCAGACCATACTCGACGAATCGTGGGACCAGGACGCACAGACGCTCAGCGAGCACCTCGACGGCGGCGCCAGCCTGGACGCCAGCCTGCTCGCACTGCCGATGCGTCACGTGGTCCCCGCCGATCACCCGCGCATGATGGCCACGACGACGGCGATCGCGAAGCGGCTATCGGGCGGTGACGGCCTGCTGTACCGGTACCTGCACGACGAGTCGCCCGACGGGCTGCCCGGCGACGAGGGCGCGTTCCTACTGTGCAGCTTCTGGCTGGTCGACAACCTCACGGCCCAGCGCAGAGTGGAGGAGGCGCAGGAGCTGTACGCCTCGCTGTGCGCCAGGGCCAGCCCGCTGGGCCTGCTGTCGGAACAGATCGATCCAGGGACAGGTGAGTTCATGGGCAACTTCCCGCAGGCGTTCAGCCACATCGGCGTGATCTCGAGCGGCGTCCGGATCGCGAGGGCAATAGCGGAGGCGGCCGTATGATCCGCCGGCTGGCTATCTTCGGCGCGACGGGCGACCTCATGGCGCGCTATCTGCTGCCGGCGCTCGCTGCGCTCCGAGCAATCGGCGATCTCCCCGATGACTTTCGCGTCATCTGCGCCGGGCGCGAGGACTGGACGGAGTCCCATTACCAGGAGTGGGCCGCGGCGCAGCTCAGCCGGCACGCTGAGCACCTCCCGGCGAGCGCACGCCAGGACGTCGTCGCCGCGACCAGCTACGCGATGGTCGACGTGACCGATCCAGCGGCGGTCGCGACGGCCATCACCGGCGAAGGGCCGCTCGCCGCCTACCTGGCGCTGCCGCCTGCGGTGTTTCCTCCAGCCGTGGCCGCACTGCACCTGGCGGGACTGCCCGACGGCAGCCGCATCGTCCTGGAAAAGCCGTTCGGCACCGACCTGGACAGCGCGATCAGCCTGAACAAGTTGCTTGCCTCGGTGGTGCCCGAGCAGGCCGTGTTCCGTGCTGACCACTTCCTGGCCATGACGACCGTGCAGAACCTGCTCAGCACCAGACTGGCCAACCGGATGCTCGAGCCGATCTGGAACAGCACGCATATCGACCGGGTAGAGATCGTCTGGGACGAGTCGCTCGCGCTGGAGGGCCGGGCGGGCTACTACGACGGCGTCGGGGCGCTCAAAGACATGCTGCAGAACCACCTGCTGCAGCTGCTCTGCCTTGTCGCCATGGAGCCGCCGATCAGCCTCGGCGAGCGCGACCTGCGCGACCGGAAGGTGGACGTGCTGCGGTCGGTCCGGCCGCTGACCACCGACGACATCGTGCGCCGCACGCGCCGCGCCCGGTACACGGCCGGCCGGATCGGCGACCACGAGGTGCCCGCGTACGTCGGCGAGGAGGGCGTAGATCCCGGGCACCGCACCGAGACCTTCGCGCAGATGGACCTGGAACTCGACAACTGGCGCTGGCCGGGGACGATCTTCCGGCTCCGCGCCGGCAAGGCGCTCGGCCGCGACCGCAAGGAAGTCACCGTGCACTTCCGGCAGGTGCCGCACCTGCCGGCCGGGGTCCAGGGCGAGCCTACGGACAACGTCCTGCGGCTCGGGCTCGAACCCGAGCAGCTGACGCTCGAGCTCACCGGTATCGGCGCGCGCGTCAGCAAGCTGGTGCCGATGACCTTGTCCGCACAGATCGAGGCGCCGGAGCTGCCCGCATACGCCGGACTGCTGCAGCAGGTGCTGGCTGGCGATGCCCGGCTGTCGATCCGTGGTGACGAAGCCGAGGAGTCATGGCGCGTCGTCACACCGGTGCTCGACGCCTGGGCGAAGGACCTGGTCCCGCTGGAGGACTACCCGGCGGGCTCGCAGGGACCTGGTACGACGCGATGACGGAGGCCAGGTCTCAGCTGCGCAGCCAGCGGCTGCGGCTGGTCAACCACCAGGGCGACGCGCTGCGCCTCGGCATGAACTGGACCGAGGAAGATCTGGCCAAGCCCCAGGTGCTCGTCGACAGTACCTACGGCCAGGGCCACCCCGGCACGTTCCACTACAGGGAACTGATCGAAGAGGTCAGCAATGGCGTCTTCGAGGCGGGCGGCAAGCCCGGGGTCTTTGCCGTCAGCGACATCTGCGACGGAGTCGTGCAGGCGACCAGCGGGATGAGCTACTCGCTGGTCTCGCGCGACATCATCGCCGCCATGGTCGAGATCCACGCGCTCGGCCATCCGCACGACGGCATGGTCCTCATCTCCGGCAACGACAAGTCGGTGCCCGCGCACCTGCTCGCGATAGCCCGCTGCGATCTGCCGGCTATCCACCTGCCCGGCGGGACGCAGCTGAACGCCCCGGACTACACGACGTCCGACCAGATGTGGTCGATGGGGGCGGAGGTCGAGCGCGGCGAGCTGTCCCGGCAGGACCTCGAGGTGGCACAGCGTGGCGCATGTCCGACCTGCGGTGCCTGCCAGTTCATGGGCAGCGCCAGCACCGGCCAGGTCATGTCCGAGGCGCTCGGCCTCGCGCTGCCCGGCTCGGCGCTGACCCCGGCCCCGCTGACGAAGCTCCTGCGCTACGCGCGGGCCACCGGCAAGCAGATCCTGCCGCTGATCGACCAGGGCCTCACGCCGCGCCGGATCCTCAACAGGGACTCATTCGAGAACGCCATCATCCTGCACGCCGCCATCGGCGGGTCGACGAATGCCCTGCTGCACCTGCCGGTCATGGCCCGCGAGGCAGGCGTGGACGTGGGGATCGACGACTTCGACCGGATCCACCGCCGGGTCCCGGTGCTCGCCAACGCGAAGACGACCGGGCGTTATCCGGTCGAGTACCTATGGTACGCCGGCGGCGTGCCCGCGATCATGCTGGAACTGCGGGAGATGCTGCACCTCGAGGTGCTGACCGTCACCGGCAAGACGCTCGGCGCGAATCTTGAGGAGATCGAGCAGAGCCCGTTCTTCATGGCCGAGCGGCTCGGGTACCTCAGGAACGTCAAGGTCGCGCGGGAGGAAATCATCCGCCCGCGCGAGGACCCGTTCAGTACCGACGGTGGGGTGGCCGTGCTCTACGGCAACCTGGCGCCCGAAGGATCGATGATCAAAACGTTCTCTGTGCCCACTGAGATGCGCGTGCACACCGGGCCGGCCAGGGTATTCGACTTCGAGGAAGAGGCTGTCAATGCCCTGGTCCAGCGGCAGGTCAAACCCGGGGATGTGCTCGTCATCAGGTACGAGGGCCCACGCTCGAATGGCATGCCCGAGATGTACTACGCGGCCGCGATCCTGTCCGCCGACCCGGTGCTGAACACGACCACCGCGATCGTGACCGACGGGCGTTACTCGGGTGCCATGCGCGGCCCGTGTATCGGGCACGTGGCGCCCGAGGCCATCGATGGCGGGCCCATTGCCCTCGTCGCGGACGGCGATCTCATCGAGATCGACGTACCCCGGCGGCGGCTGGACATCGTCGGCATCGCCGGTGAGCGCCGCGAGCCCGATCGGATCGACGAGGAACTGGCCGAGCGGCGCCGGATCCTGCGTCCGCCGCGCCCGAGGTACGAGAGCGGAATCCTCTCCCTCTACTCCCGGGTCGCCCGCGTGGCCTCAGAGGGGGCCTCCATCACCTGACTTCGAACCGTCCGGGTTCCCGAAAGGCGGCACAACATGGCGGATATGGCGGGCCAGACAGTTGTCATCACGGACTACGACTACGGTGACGTCGACATCGAGCGCGCCATCATCGAGGGGGCGGGCCTGCGGCTCGTCGCGGCGCAGTGCAAAACCGAGGAGGACGTCATCGCGGCCGCGCGGGATGCGGACGCGATGATCGCCCAGTACGCGTCCGTCGGGGCCGCCGCGATAGCCGCGCTGACCCGCTGCCGTGTCATCGCCCGTTACGGCTCCGGCGTCGATATCGTCGACGTCGACGCGGCCACCCGCCGAGGGATCCTCGTCACCAACGTGCCGAGCGACTGGTGCGAGAACGAGGTCGCAGACCACGCGATGGCCCTGCTGCTCGCGCTCGCAAGAAAGGTCTGCGTCTACGACCGCGCGACCCGCGGCGGAACCTGGCAGTGGCAGTCTGGTTATCCCATCCACCGGCTGCGCGGGCGGCAGCTCGGTCTGCTCTCCTTCGGGGCTATTTCGCGGGCCATCGCCCAGCGGGCCAGCGCATTTGGCATGCGGGTCGCGGCCCATGACCCGTACCTGGCAGCCGCTGATATCGAGGCACGCGGCGCCGCCAGTGTGTCGTTCGAGGCGCTGCTCGAGGACTCGGACTGTCTGGTCGTCCAGGCGCCCCTGACCAAGGAAACGCACCACCTCATCGGAGAAGGCGAGCTGCGCCGGATGAAGCCGACCGCCATCCTGGTCAACACGGCACGCGGCCCGATCGTGAGCGACCAGGCCCTCTATAGCGCGCTCACCGAGGGCTGGATCGCCGGGGCAGGCCTGGACGACATCGAGGAGGAGCCCTCCAAGGTCCGCGACTGGAGGCCCGTCAACCCACTGTTCGGACTGCCCAATGTCGTCATCACCCCGCACGCCGCCTACTACTCGGAGGAGTCAATCACCACCGTGCGCGACTTCGCCGCTCACGAGGTCGTGCGCGTCCTGACCGGAGCGCAGCCGCTGTCACCGGTCAATGCCCGCCAGCTCGCGGGGCTCGCCGGCCCGATCACCCCGGCCGGGTGAGGCACTAAGGACCCCTGTCGCGAGAGCATGATCAACCTAAACGCAGCAAGGAGGCGGGACGATGCCGACGACGGCGTGGCGGTTCCCCGGTACCGAGGGTGCCGACCAGGCGGTGGTCCAGCTCAAGCAGCTGGACGCGCAGGATCTCATCAACGTGATGGACGTCGCGGTGCTCAGGTGGCCTGAGTATGCCACCGGGCCGACGACCCAGGAGCACGTGACCGAGCAGGGCGGCCGGCTCAGCGGAATGGTGCGGAGACTCCAGCACCCGGTCATCGACAGCTCGATGATCGAGACCGTCAAGCACGACCTGAGCCCGGGAACCTCGGCGATGGTGCTGCTGAGCTCGGACGCTCAAATCGACGCTGTGGTGCATGCGTTCGAGGGGCAGCGCATGGAACTGATCCGGACAGATATGTCCGTGCCGGAGCAGGACCGGCTACGCCTGCTGGCCGACCAGGCCAGGCGAGCACAGGGCCAGGCGCCGCCGCAGCCGTAGCCTTGCGGCGGGGCCCGGCCCCGGTACCCGTTCGCCGCCGGGTCAGTGTGGAGCGAGGACCTTGCTCTTCTCGTTCTCGAACTCAGCAGAGCTGATGACGCCGCGCTGGCGCAGGTCGGCCAGCTTGGCTAGCTGGTCTGCCGAGCTCGGCGTGCCCGCGGTCTCCTGGACGTAGCTGCGGAACGCATCCTCCTGCTGTTGCGCCTGGCGCGCGGCGCGCTGATTCATCGACCGTCCCCGGATGATCAGGTAAGTCAGGACCCCGATCAGCGGGAGGAAGATGACAAAGATCGTCCATGCAGCCTTCGCCCACCCGGACAGGTCCGGGCTGCGGAAGACATCGGTCAGGACCACGAACAGAAGCCAGAACCACAGGACGAACGCGAAGATCTCGAACATCGTCCAGAACACGTCCAGCACCGGGTAGCCCGTCGATGCTGCTAGCGGCATAGTCGTCTCCCTTGTCGAACCGTGCCGCGACCGTCGGCGGCCCGGAAATGGTATTTACCCACGCCGCGCGGCTCCGGGGCTTCACCCGCTGCGGGTGATCATCCGCGGCACAGCACAGTGTTCAGCACGTCTACCAGGCCGGATGACGACGCGTCGGCAGCGTCGATGGCGCGCCAGCCGACGAAACCGTCGGGACGCACCAGGACAGCGCCCGACGAAGAGATCCCGTAAGCGGCAGGAAACCGGTCGTCGGCGTCGCGCAGGTCATCGCTCCCTACGTGCCAGGCGTCCAGCCGGACGCCACACTGCTGTCCGGCGGCAAGTGCTGCGGCGTACCAGGCGTCGCCGGCGGGGCCAGCGAGCAGGACGAAGCCCTTGCCGAACAGGTCGAGCGTGGACAGCCGGGTGCCCGCACGGTCGACCACGACGTGCGGGGCGCGAGAGCCCGGACGTCCATGAGACTCAGAAGGATGCTCATGCAAGGACGAGCTGTCCCCCCGGCCGGGAAGCACCGCGGACGAGTTGTAGCAGTAACCGATCTCCATCGAGAAGTCGTCGACGAGCGGCTGGACGCCCTGGGTGCCCAGATACGGCGCTACCCGGGTGACGTACCTGGTGTAGGCCTGCTCGACGGTCAGGTCCCCGACCGGCCGGCGCTCTGCGTCATAGGTCTCCAGCAACGCCGGCCCGGCCTTACCGGACAGCACCAGCGCCAGCTTCCAGGCCAGGTTGTGCGCGTCCTGGATGCCGGTGTTCCCCCCGTATCCGCCGTTGGGCGGCACCACGTGCGCCGCGTCGCCGGCAAGGAACACCCGCTCGCTCTGGTAACTGACGGCGCCCTCGGCGACGGCGTGCCAGGTCGCGATGTCTTCGATGACGACCGGGATGCCGGGTACGCCGATGGCCGCACGCAACAGCTCCAGCGCTCGCTGCTCCGTTATCCCCTCGGCCACGTTCGCCCACGGTGCGTCGGGAAAGGCCGCAACGATCTCTGGGCGGGCAGTGTCACCAATGAGGTTGATCGCGAGGAAGCCGGCGTTCCCGCTCCGGTTCAGCCGGAAGAAGCCGCGCAGCAGCGGGTTGGTGACGTAGTGGACGCCCTGGTTGCGGTCTCGCAGCAGCGGCTCGAGATCGAGCTCGGACCGGAAGTAGATGGTGATGCTGTGCGACAGGGTGCCTGGGCCGCGCATGCCGATCGCGAGCCGGTCGCGGATGGGGCTGCGGTTCCCGTCCGCCCCGATCACGTACCGGGCCCGAACCGCGCTCTGCGTCCCGTCGCCGGTGTCCGTCAAGACGGCTGTGACGCCGTCGGCGTCCTGGAGCAGCTCGGTGCATTCGGTTCCGTAACGCAGCCGGGCGCCCAGCTCCTCAGCCTTCGACCGCAGGATTGGCTCCAGCTTGTCCTGGTCGATGAAGAGCCTGACCGTCGGGCTGAACTCCGCCACGCCAGTGTTGAGGTCGGGAAAGTAGTTGGCGATTTCCCGGCCGGCCAGGGATTCCACGTTGTTGATCCCGCCATTGGGGTCATACTGCTCCTCGCCCTTCTGGCGGACGACGTCCTCGAGCCCGACCGAGCGCAGTAGCTCGAGGGTGCGTAGCTGCAGATGACCCGATCGGGCGCGGATCGCCGTGCCGGCATGCCGTTCGACCGCGAGGACGTCCACCCCGTGCCAGCGCAGGAACAGCGCCGCTGCCAGGCCGACGAGGCTGCCGCCGACAATCAGGACGGGGACCTCCTGCTCCGGGCCGGTCGCATTCGGCATCTCGCCTGCTCCCTTCGGTGGCGGCTGCACGGGGTTTGCTCGCTGCCGGCACAGTGTTTGCTCGGTGGCTGCGCAGAGCGGAGGCGTGCGCGGCGTGCATGCCTCCTGCCGGCGTTGATCGTAGGCATCCGAGCTGATATCCGGCAATCGGATGTTATGAATGCACAGCATTGCCTTGGCCAATAGAGCCTGCTAGAAGGTGGCTCATGGAACTGACTGGCGTGGACCTCAATCTCCTGGTCGCCTTCGACGCCCTGGTAGCCGAGCAGAGCGTCAGTCGGGCCGCCAGCCGGCTGGGGCTCAGTCAGCCGGGAATGAGCAACGCACTGGCCCGGTTGCGACGGCTCTTCGGCGACCCACTGCTCGTGCGCAGCGGCCCTGGGCTTGTCCGCACGCCGCGCGCCGAGGCCCTCCGCGAGCCAGTGCGGGAGGCTCTCATCCTGATCCGGCAGGCACTGGACCTGCGACCGGGCTTTGATCCGGGCACCGACCGGGCCACGTTCACCGTGAGCTGCTCGGACTACAGCCTGCTCATGCTCATCGGCCCACTGGTCCGGCGCATGGCCGCTGCCGCACCTGGCGTCACGATCCAGGTGCTGCCGCGATCCGCGGATCCGATCTCGCTGCTCCGCGACGGCGCTGTCGACCTCCTCATTGAGCCGGCCGAGATCATGCCGCGTGCCGCGCTGGCCGCCCGGCGGCTGTTTGCCGACCGCTGGCTGTGCTGCGTGTGGGAAGGCTCCACCGAAGTGGGCGACCGCATGACTCTGGAGACTTACCTCCGGCTCGGGCACCTGGTCTACTCGATGGGACGCGGACAGCCGGTTTCGCTGGTGGATCAGCACCTGGCCAGATCCAGGCTGCCGCGCAGGATCGAGTTCACCGTCGAGAGCTTTCTGCTGGCGCCCTTCCTGCTCGAGGGCACCGACCTGGTCACGATCGTGCCGGAGCGCGCTAGCCCTTACCTCCGTCGGACGGCAGCTGTCCGGTTCCTCGAACCCCCCGTCGAACTACCGCCGATCACTCAGACACTCTGGTGGCACGAGCGGCACACTGCCGACCCGGCCCACGCGTGGGTCCGCGCGCGGATCGCCGAGATCGCCGACAGTCTCGACCAAGCAGACCCGCTGCGGCTGCCTGATCAGGCCGCGGCTGACGCCCTGGGCTAGCGCGCGGAACACGTGGCCACATTCCGCAGGGAAATCGGTCCTGCCTATTTAACTAATGAATCTTAGTGTTAGAGTTCTGGTGTGAGCGTGCCGCAGAACTCTGACCTGGCGTCGGTGAGCAGCCTGGGCGACCCAGTGCGTCATCGGCTGTATGCGGTCGTGTCCGGCCGGTCCGAGCCGGTGGGCCGGGACGAGGCGGCCCGTGCGGCCGGGATCGACCGGGCGCTGGCTGCCTACCACCTGGACAAGCTCGTCGAAACCGGGCTGCTGACAGCAACCTACGGGCGGCCGGAAGGACGCACGGGGCCTGGTGCGGGCCGTCCGGCGAAGCTCTACTCCAGGTCTGACCGTGAGTTCGCGGTGAGCGTGCCGCCGCGCGACTACGAGCTGGCCGCCCGGCTCCTGGTCCGCGCTGTCGAAGCTGACCCCAGCGGCCGCAGCCGCGCGGCGCTGGGCGCGGCCGCCCACCAGCTGGGCACAGAGCTTGGCGGCCAGGTCGCGTCCCGGCAATCGCCCCACACGAGCGGCAACGACGCCCCCGGCCCGCAGCAGCGCGACCTCGAGGCCGTGCTTGCCGCGTACGGATACGAGCCGGAACGCTGCGCCGATGACGTGACGCGGCTGCGCAACTGCCCGTTCCATCAGCTGGTTCAGCAGCACAGGGACACCGTCTGCGGCATGAACCTGGCGCTGATCGATGGCGTCACAGCTGGCCTGCAGGCCAGCACGCTCCGGGCAGTGCTCGATCCTCAGCCCGGCTACTGCTGCGTGACGATCGGCACTGATCGGTCTTGACCAGATGACACACCCGCACACCGAGAAGAACGGACGCGCTGTGACCCACATCAACGGACACGCTGTCAGCCAGATGACCGCGGCGCCCGCCCTCAGGCCACGCGAGCTGCCGCCTGATGACGTGGCCAGCTCGGCGAGCCTGCCGGAGCGGATCGCGGACGATGCCCCGCGCGTAGACCTCCAGGCGGCTCAGGACGCCGCCGCGGCATTTCTGCGGGCGCTCGGGCTTGACCTGGATTCGGAGGAGCTGCTGGAGACCCCGGCCCGGATGGCGCGGGCATACGCGGAACTGTTCGACGCACGCCGGCCACGACTCACGACGTTCCCCAACGACGAAGGCTACGACGAGCTCGTGCTGGCCAGGGGCATACCGTTCCGCACGGTCTGCGAGCACCATCTGCTGCCGTTTTCAGGGGTCGCACACGTGGCATACCTGCCGGGTGAGCGTCTTCTTGGCCTGTCCAAGCTCGCCAGGCTGGTCGAGTTCTTCGCGGCCAGGCCGCAGACCCAGGAGCGGCTCACCAAGCAGCTAGCTGATTACCTGGCCACGCAGCTCAGCGCGCGCTGGGCTGGCGCCGTGCTAGAAGCCGAGCACACCTGCATGACGCTGCGTGGCGTGCGAGCCCAGGGCGCGACGACTGTCACCACGGCCCTGGCCGGACCGCTGCGCGCTGACCCGCAGCAACGAGCCGAATTTGTCGCGCTGACCAACACGCAGAGCTGAGCCAGCCAGGCCCGCACCAGGGCAGGAGGGACCACACCATGACCGGCCAACTGACAGAACTGACCAGCAGAGGCGTCTCGATCTGGCTGGATGACCTGAGTCGCGAGCGGCTCACTACCGGCAGCCTGGCCACCCTCGTGGCCAACGACCACGTGGTCGGGGTGACGACTAATCCGACTATCTTCGCCAAGGCGATCACCGGCAGCGACGCGTATGCAGCGCAACTGCGCGAGCTGGCAGCTCGCGGCGTCGGAACCCATGAGGCGCTCCGTCTGATGACCGCCTACGACGTTCGCTGGGCCTGCGACGTGCTGAGGCCCGTCTACGACCGCACCGGCGGCGGGGACGGGCGGGTGTCCATCGAGGTCGACCCGCGACTCGCCACTGACACCGAGGCGACCATAGCCGAGGCGCGTGCCCTGTGGTGGCTGGTCGACCGGCCGAACCTGTACATCAAGATCCCCGCGGCCCGACAGGGGCTGCCAGCGATAACTGCGTGCCTGGCGGAGGGAATCAGCATCAACGTCACGCTGATCTTCTCGCTGGATCGTTACGACGCGGTCATCGACGCGTTCCTCGACGGCATGGAGCAGGCCAGGCAGGCCGGCCACGACCTGTCCGCGATGGCTTCTGTCGCCTCATTCTTCGTCTCCCGGGTCGACACCGAGGTCGACTCGCGCCTGGACAAGATCGGCACACAAGCCGCGACCGCGCTGCGCGGCCAGGCCGCGATCGCCAACGCGAGGCTGGCCTACCAGCACTACGAGCAGGCGTTCAGCTCGCCACGGTGGACCGCCCTGCGGGCCGCGGGCGCTCAGCCGCAGCGCCCCCTGTGGGCGTCGACCTCGGTCAAGGATCCGGCCTACCAGGACACTCGCTACGTGGTCGACCTGGTGGCCCCAGGCGTGGTCAACACCATGCCGGAGTCCACGTTGCGCGCGGTCGCCGACCACGGGCACGTGCCCGCCGACTCGGTTCGCGCGCACTACGGCGAGGCCCGGCAGGTACTGAACCAGCTGAAAGCGGTTGACGTGGACTATAACGACGTCACCGCAACGCTGGAAGCGGACGGCGTGGCCAAATTCGATGCCAGCTGGCAGTCGGTCGGCGAGCAAGTGACTGCCGCGCTGCAACGGCAGCCGACCCGGCGGGAGAGTGGACAATGAAGCAGAACGGCGCATACGTCATCGTGGGTGCCAGCCTCGCCGGAGCAAAAGCCGCCGAGGCGCTGCGCGCACAGGGATTCGACGGCCCGGTAATCCTGATCGGCGATGAGACCGAGCGTCCGTACGAGCGGCCACCACTGTCGAAGGGCTACCTGCTCGGCACCGAGGAGCGCGACTCGGTCTACGTTCACGCGGCGGACTGGTACGCCGAGCACGATGTGGACTTGCGGCTCGGCACCGTCGTCACCAGCATCGACCCGTCGGCGCACGAGGTCACGCTGGCCGATGGCAGCCGGGTCGGCTATGCAAAGCTGCTGCTGGCAACCGGTTCCTCGCCGCGCCACCTGCCGGCGCCCGGCGGCGACCTGCCGGGCGTGCACTACCTGCGGCGGATGGCCGACAGCGAGCACCTGAAGGCCATGTTCCAGGAGGTGTCCAGGGTCGCCGTGGTCGGGGCTGGATGGATTGGCCTGGAAACAACGGCGGCAGCGCGAACCGCCGGCGTCGAGGTAACCGTCCTGGAGGCGGCTGACCTGCCGCTACTCCGGGTCCTTGGCCCTGAGGTGGCGCAGGTTTTCGCCGACTTGCATAACGAGCACGGCGTCGACTCGCGCTTCGGGGTACACGTCGCCGAGATCACTGCCTCTGACGGGCGTGCCAGCGGTGTGCTGCTCGCCGACGGAACTCACGTGGCAGCCGATGCGGTCATCGTCGGGGTCGGCATCACGCCGAATACGCAGCTCGCCGAGGCGGCCGGCCTCGAGGTCCGCAACGGGATCGTCGTGGACTCGCAGCTGCGCTCGTCGAATCCGGACATCTTCGCCGCAGGAGACGTCGCCAATGCGTTTCATCCGCTGCTCGACACCCACATCCGGGTCGAGCACTGGGCGAATGCGCTGAATCAGCCCCAGACCGCCGCCCGGGCGATGCTCGGCCAGGACGTTGCGTACGACCGGGTGCCCTACTTTTACACCGACCAGTACGACCTGGGCATGGAGTACTCCGGCTACGTCGAGCCCGGCAGCTACGACCAGGTGGTCTTCCGGGGCGACACCGGCCAGCGGGAGTTCATCGCGTTCTGGCTCCGGGGCGGCCGCGTCCTCGCCGGTATGAACGTCAATGTCTGGGACGTCAACGACGCAATCGCCAACCTGGTCCGTGCCGGGCGACCCGCCGACCTCGCGGAGCTCGCCGATCCGGATGTGCCGCTCCAGGAGGTCCTCAGCGGCTAATAGCCGAGGACAGTGATGAAGTCGCGGCTCCAGCCGGCCAGGTACTGGTCGGCTGGCCGGTTCTGGCCCGGAATCGCGGCGCTGAGCTGGCCGCCAGGCCGCGACGCGACGTCGAGCTGAACCCACTCGGGATTGATGTCCAGTTCCATCGCTGCTACCACTCCAGCGGAGACCAGCGCGGCCGCCAGATCCCCGGGCGTAGTTGCCATGCTCCCGGCATAGACCAGATCGCCGGTGGCAGTCTGCCCCAGCGCGCTCCGGGCCACGTCCTCTCCGCCGCCGAGCGTCGCTCCCCAGAGCGTCCAGTCCGATGCGGAACTGCTCGGCTGACCACCGCTCACCAGCAGGCCCAGATTCTGCCGCACGCTGTAGACCGGTGTGCCAGCCGAGGGCACCCCAGATCCCCAGGCGCCGAGCTGCGCGTGGCCCGCTGTGTCGATGACGAGGCTGGCAAGCCCAGGGCGCAGCGGCACGATCACGTGACCCTCCTGCTCGTAGCCGCCCACCCCGGATGAGAGCAGGAACCCGCCGTTGAAGGCGGCGAGGAGCATTGGCTGCTCCGACGCCGGAATGCTGGGCCCAGCCTGGACCACGCCGAGCGCGGCACTGCCGGGGTCAGAGCTGCCGCTGTGAAGCCGGTAGGTGACCGCCCCGCTGAAGCGCGCCAGCGTGATCTGCGTGCCGTCCGGGGCATGGAAGCTCGACACCGTGGCCTCCGGCGGCGGAGGAGGCGGCGGGGAAGGCGACGCCTGCGGGGTCGGCCTGGCCGGGGCGTGGCTGCCGGCCCTCTGCGCGGCAGCCTTCGGCTGGTCGGCGTGCGCGGCCGGGGAGCAGGCAGCAACCAGCAGCACGAGGAGACCTGACCACACGGGCACGGGGGCGAACCGCACGTGCATCATCCTCCCGGCGTCTCGTTCACAAGGTCAGCTAACCCGCAGTTCATTACCGCCGCGTGAAGGTCTATGCCAGGGGACTCGGCTGCGCCGCGGAGAGTGATCCGGATCAATACCTGCTCGGTACTCCAGAGCCCGGCGGGCATGCGGGAGGCAATGGCGGGAAACAAACGCCTGGAACGGATTGCACCGCGGAGCGATATGCCCGCGCGCGCCGCAGTCGCAGGACTGAGAAGGGGGCGACGTGGCCCAGCCGCACAAACGGCACGCCATTACCGATGACGAGCAGGGCGTGACCCCAGCGGATGGCAGCAACGGTCAACTGCTCGCACCGCTGCTGCCAGCCGGTGAACCGGTGGAAGCGCTGCTGCGCAGGGCGCAGTTCTTCGTTCCTGGCGGCAAGCCCAGCGCCGACTTCCGCGAGGTGCACCGGCGGGGCGGACGTGCCGCCGAGGAGTTCTACAGGGAGCGGTGGCGGCACGACAAGGTGGTCCGCTCCACGCACGGGGTGAATTGCACTGGGTCCTGCTCGTGGAAGGTCTTCGTCAAGGACGGGATCATCACCTGGGAAACGCAGCAGACGGACTACCCGTCAACCGGACCGGACTCCCCGGAATACGAGCCGCGGGGCTGCCCCCGCGGCGCGTCGTTTTCCTGGTATACCTACTCCCCCTCCCGGGTCCGGTATCCGTACGTGCGGGGCGAACTGCTGAGCATGTGGCGCGAAGCCCGGGACCGGCTCGGCGACCCGGTGGCCGCGTGGGCGGAGATCACCAGCGACCCGCAGCGCTCGGCGCGGTACAAGCGTGCGCGCGGCAAGGGCGGGTTCGTCCGCTCATCCTGGCCGGAGGTGACCGAGCTGATCGCTGCTGCGCACGTGCACACCATCGCGGCATACGGCCCGGACCGGGTGGTCGGCTTCTCACCGATCCCGGCGATGTCGATGGTGTCGTACGCGGCCGGCACGCGGTTCCTGTCGCTCATCGGGGCGACAATCCTGTCGTTCTACGACTGGTACGCGGATATGCCCATCGCGTCCCCTCAGGTGTTCGGCGACCAGACCGATGTGCCGGAGTCCGGGGACTGGTGGAACTCGGCGTACCTGATCATCTGGGGCACCAACCTGCCGATTACCCGGACCCCGGACGCGCACTTCATGACCGAGGCCCGCTATCGCGGCCAGAAGGTCGTTGTCGTCTCGCCGGACTACTCCGACCACACCAAGTTCGCCGACGACTGGCTGCCGGCCGCGCCAGGCACCGACGGGGCGCTCGCGATGGCCATGGGTCACGTCATCCTCGCCGAGTTCTTCCGCGATCGGCAGGTCCCGTACTTCACCGACTACGTCAAGGCCTATACCGACGCACCCTTCCTGGTGACGCTGCGCCAGCACGGTGACGCCTATGTACCCGACCGGTTCCTGACCGCTGCCGACCTCGGCGACACCGGCGATGGCGCCGCGCACAAGACCGTGCTGCTGGACGCGGCGTCCGGCCAGCCGACGGTGCCCAACGGGTCGCTGGGATACCGGTTCGGCGAATCAGGCCTGGGCCGGTGGAACCTCGACCTTGGCGGCGCCGACCCGGCGCTGACCCTGTACGGACGGCACAGCGAAGCCGTCGCGGTAGTCCTGCCGCGATTTGATACCGGCGAGACCGAGGGCGGCTCATCGGTCCGCCGTGGCGTGCCGGCGACCCGCATCGGTGACCGCCTCGTGACCACTGTGTTCGACCTGCTGATGGCGCAGTACGCGGTACCCCGCGACAGCCTGCCGGGCGACTGGCCAACCGGCTACGGTGACGCGGGCACGCCGGGCACGCCGGCCTGGCAGGAGCAGATCACCAGCGTGCCCGCGGCTGCAGCCACCAGGGTGGCGCGGGAGTTCGCCCGCAGCGCGGAGCTGTCACACGGCCGGTCCATGATCGCGATGGGCGCGGGCACCAACCACTGGTACCACTCCGACGAGATCTACCGGACGTTCTTCACACTGATCATGCTGTGCGGCTGCCAGGGCGTGAACGGCGGCGGCTGGGCGCACTACGTAGGCCAGGAGAAGGTCCGCCCGCTCGCCGGGTGGCAGCAGGTCGCGTTCGCGCTGGACTGGCAGCGCCCGCCCCGGCACATGACCGGTACCTCATTCTTCTACCTGCACTCCGGCCAGTGGCGGTACGAGGCGTTCGGGCCGAGTGAGCTGGCCAGCCCGCTCGGTCGCGGCGTGTTCGAGGGCCGGACGTTCGCCGACTGCCTCGCGCAAGCGTCCCGGCTGGGCTGGACCCCGTCTCACCCTGCGCTGGACCGCAACCCGCTGCACCTCGCCGACTCGGCGGCGGCCGCGGGCCAGGCGGTGCCCGACTACGTGGCCGCCGAGCTCAAGGCCGGCCGGCTGCGGATGGCCGGAGAAGATCCGGACGACCCGGCGAACTGGCCGCGGGTGCTGACGGTGTGGCGCGCCAACCTGCTCGGCTCGTCCGGCAAGGGCATGGAGTATTTCATGCGGCACCTGCTCGGCGCCGAGGACGCGGTCCGCGCGGCCGAGTCCCCGCCGGGAATGCGCCCGGCCGAGGTCACCTGGCGCGAGGAGACACCGCGCGGCAAGCTGGACCTGCTCACCGCGATTGACTTCCGGATGACCAGTACCTGCACCTACGCCGACGTGGTGCTGCCGGCGGCGACCTGGTATGAGAAGCACGACATCTCCTCCACGGACATGCACCCGTTCGTGCACTCCTTCAACCCGGCAATCGCGCCGCCCTGGCAGACCCGCACTGACTTCGAAGCGTTCACGCTGATCGCGGGCCAGTTCTCCGCGCTGGCCGCCACGCACCTGGGAAAGCGAACCGATGTCGTCGCCGTTCCGCTCCTGCACGACACTCCGGACGAGCTGGCCCAGCCCGGCGGCAAGGTTCGGGACTGGAAGGCGGGCGAGTGCGAGCCGTTGCCCGGCGTCACTATGCCGCGACTGGTCACCGTCGAGCGGGACTACCCGGCGACCGCAGCGAAGATGGCGGCCCTCGGGCCGCTGGTGGACACGCTCGGCAGCAGCGTCAAGGGCATCACCTGGAAGCCCGCCGCGGCCGTGGAGTACCTGCGCCGCGCCAACGGGACGGTGCACGGCGGGCCAGGCGAGGGACGGCCGTCGCTGACCCGCGACGTGCACCTCGCCGAGGCGATCCTGGCCCTGTCAGGTACCACCAACGGCCAGGTCGCCATGCAGGGCTGGCGGGCAATGGAGGAGCGCACCGGGGTGACGCTGGCCGACCTGGCCGCAGAACGGGAGGGCGAGCAGATCACCTTCACCGACACCCAGGTGCAGCCGCGCGCGGTCATCACCTCCCCGGAATGGTCAGGCAGCGAGACCGGCGGGCGCCGGTACTCGCCGTTCACCGTCAACGTGGAGCGAAAGAAACCGTGGCACACCCTCACCGGGCGGATGCAGTTCTTCCTCGACCATGACTGGATCCACGAACTCGGCGAAGCTCTGCCGGCCTACCGGCCGCCGCTGAATTACGCGCGGCATTATGGCGGGGGGCTCCGGGGGGTCGACCCCCCGGGCAAGCAGAGCGGGAAGCAGGGCCTGGCAGCGGAAGGGCGGCCGGAACTCACCGTCCGCTACCTCACGCCGCACTCGAAATGGTCGATCCACTCCGAATACGCCGACAACCTGCACATGCTCCGGCTGTTCCGCGGCGGGCCGGTCATCTGGATGAGCCCGGAGGACGCGGCGAAGATCGACGTGGCCGACAACGACTGGATAGAGGCCTACAACCGGAACGGGGTCGTTGCCTGCCGCGCGGTCGTCAGTCACCGGATGCCAGCGGGCACGGTGTTCATGTACCACGCCAAGGACCGCCACCTGATGACCCCGCGTTCGGAGATCTCCGGCTGGCACGGCGGCGGCGACAACTCGCTCACCCGGCTGGTGATCAAGCCGACTCACATGATCGGCGGGTACGGCCAGCTGTCCTATGCCTTCAACTACTACGGTCCGACCGGCAACCAGCGGGACGAGGTCACCGTGATCCGCCGCCGGAGCCAGGAGGTGGAGTTCTGATGCGCATCAAGGCCCAGGTCGCGATGGTGATGAACCTGGATAAGTGCATCGGGTGTCACACCTGCTCGGTGACCTGCAAGCAGGTCTGGACCAACCGGCCGGGGACCGAGTACGTGTACTTCAACAACGTGGAGACCAAGCCAGGCGCCGGCTACCCGGCCCGGTACGAGGACCAGGAACAGTGGCACGGCGGATGGGCACTGGACCGAAAGGGCCGGCTGCAGCTCAAGGCCGGCGGCCGGGTGAAACGGCTGCTGTCGATCTTCTGGAACCCGGACCTGCCGTCGATCGACGACTATGGCGACCCGTGGACGTATGACTACCAGACCCTGATTGATGCGCCGGCCGGCACGGCCAACCCCAGTGCCCACTCGATCTCCGCGCTCACCGGCAGGGATATGAGCCCAGGGTGGGGCGCCAACTGGGAAGACGATCTGGCCGGCGGCCCGTCGCACGCTGCCCGTGACCCAGACCTAGCCGGCCTGAGCGAGCAGGTGCGACTGGCCTTCGAGCAAGTCTTCATGTTCTACCTGCCGCGCATCTGCGAGCACTGTCTCAACCCGTCCTGCGTGGCGTCCTGCCCGTCCGGGGCGATGTACAAGCGGGAAGAGGACGGCATCGTGCTGGTCGACCAGGACCGGTGCCGCGGCTGGCGATTCTGCGTCTCCGGCTGCCCGTATAAGAAGGTGTACTTCAACCACCGCACCGGCAAGGCCGAGAAGTGCACGCTCTGCTTCCCGCGGATCGAGGCGGGCCAGCCGACAATCTGCTCGGAGACGTGCGTTGGCCGGCTCCGCTACCTCGGGCTCGTCCTCTACGACGCCGACAAGGTACTGACGGCGGCAGCCGCACCGGACCCGAAGGACCTCTATGCGGCGCAGCTGTCGGTGTTCCTCGACCCGGCTGATCCGGTCGTCCAGGCCGAGGCGACCCGGCAGGGCATTCCCGCTGACTGGCTGGACGCGGCGCGCCGCTCCCCCACCTACGCGCTGATCGCCCGGCACCGGGTGGCGCTGCCGCTCCACCCGGAGTACCGGACGCTGCCGATGGTCTGGTACATCCCGCCGCTGTCTCCGGTCGCCGACACCGTCCGCGCCGCGGGGTACGACGATGAAAACCCGGATCAGGTATTCGCTGCCATCGAGGCGCTGCGCATCCCGGCGGAGTACCTGGCCAACCTGTTCACCGCGGGCGACCCCGGTCCGGTCCAGCGGGTGCTGCGCACGCTCACCGCGATCCGCACCCTCATGCGCGCCGACCAGCTCGGGCTGCGGACACCCGACGGCCTGGCCGGCACGGTCGGCGCGACCGAACCAGACCTGGAGGACTTGTACCGGCTGCTGGCCATCGCCAAGTACGACGAGCGGTATGTCATCCCACCCGCCCACGCTGAGGACGCCGGCCGGCTGATGGCCCAGCACGAGCAGTTGTTCTGCGCCCAGCCGGGCGGTCCGGAATCCTTCCATCCCGCCGCGGCCGACGAGCCGTTCCGCGACGGCGACGGCCGCCTCCATCTCAGCGTCTCCCCCCGGGAGCGTGAGCCGTGACCGTCAGCCCGTACAAGCTCGCCTCGGTCCTGCTCCAATACCCAACCGTCGCGCTGTTCGACGGCATCTCCACGCTGGAAGCCGAGACGGCCAGGCTGCCCCGGCCCGCCGCGGTCCCGCTCGGCCGATTCCTGGACTGGCTGGAGGGCACTGCGCCGTCAGCGGTTGCCCAGCACTATGTCGCGACGTTCGACCTGCGCCGCCGCTGCGCTCTCTACCTCACTTACTACCGGTACGGCGATACCCGCAAGCGCGGCATGGCGATGCTCGCCTTCAAGGCCGCTTACCGGGGCGCCGGGTTCGAGCTCGCCGACAACGAGCTGCCGGATTACCTGCCGCTCGTGCTCGACTTCGCCGCCCTGCACCCGGCAGGCGAGAAGCTGCTGCGCACCCACCGCCGCGACCTGGAACTGCTGCTACGCGGCCTGCGGAATGCGGACTCCCCCTACGCCAGTGTGCTGGAGGCGGTGTGCGCGCTGATGCCTGCGATGCGCAAGCCAGAGCTGGCGGCGGTCGCGAAGGCGTGGGCGGACGGCCCGCCTGCCGAAGACGTCGGCCTGGAGCCCTTCGCCCCGCCCGAGTATCTCAGCAGGGCCGTCCACCCGGCGGAGCAGAGCATGGAGGTATCCCGGTGAGCCACGCAAGCGCCTGGCAGATCTTCGTCTGGGTCGCCCTGCCCTACCTGGCGCTGGGCATCTTCGTGGTCGGGCACTTCTGGCGGTGGCGGTATGACCAGTTTGGCTGGACCAGCCGGTCCACCCAGCTACAAGAACGGAGGCTCCTCAAATGGGGGTCCCCGATCTTCCACTACGGCACGTTCGCCGCCATCGCCGGGCACGTGATCGGCGTCCTGATCCCCGAGCGGTGGACCCGTGCGATCGGCATCCCCGAGTCGGCGTACCGGTGGTTCTCGGCGTCGGCCGGAACCCTCGCCGCGGTGCTGATCATCGCCGGGGTTGTGATCCTGGCCGGCCGGCGGCTGCTCGTCCCCCGGGTCCGGGCTACCACCAGCCCGGTCGACTACGTCGCACTGGTGCTGCTGCTGGTCATCATCGTCACCGGGGTCGTCCCGACCCTGTTCGTCAACCTTTTCGGGCACGGATACGACTACCGCACCACCGTCGCGCCCTGGTTCCGGGGCCTGTTCAGCGGCTCCCCTGACGAAACCGCGATCGCCAGCGCGCCGATCGTCTACCAGGTGCACGCCGCCTCCGCGTGGCTCATCTGGGCGGTGTGGCCATTCAGCCGGCTCGTGCACGCCTGGAGCGCTCCGCTGTGGTACCTGTGGCGGCCCTACATCGTCTACCGCAGCCGCCGCGCTGCCCGGCCCGCCGAACCCGGCACCAGCGGCCGCCGCTGGCGCCGGATCGGCGTGCCGTACTAGCCGGTCGCCCGAGCCGGGCAACAATCGCCACCGTGACCATCGGATCCGAAGAGCAGCCAAGAAGGGCGAGCCGGGTCGCCGCCGCCGTTCGCGACCTGCACCCGGGGTACTTCGCCTTCGTCATGGCCACCGGCATCATCTCTACCGGGACCTACCTGCTGGGACCATCCTGGTTGTCCCGGCTGCTGCTGGCCGTGGCGTCGGCCGGACTCGTCGTACTCGCCGTCGCGCTGACCGCCAGGCTCGTGCTATTCCGCTCGCGCGTAGCCGCCGACATTCGGGCGCCGGACCGGGTGTTCGGGTTCTTCACCATCACCGCGGGCCTTGATGTGCTCGGGGCCAGGGTCGCCCTCGCCGGGCACCCGCTCATCACCGCCATCCTGGCCGTGGTGGCCGCCGCGATATGGCTGGTCCTGACCTATGGCGTGCCGGCCAGCCTCCTGCTCATCCGCTCCAGCGACTCGGTCCTCGGCAGCGTCAACGGCAGCTGGCTGCTCTGGGTCGTCGCCACCCAGTCACTGTCCATCGCCGCGGCGGTCCTGGTCTCCTCGTGGCCGTCGCAGGCCGAGCTGCTCGGGACTGCGGCTACCGCCTTGTGGTCCGTCGGTCTGCTGCTCTACCTCATGGTCGTCGCGCTGATCCTCCTTCGCTGGCTCAGCGTCCCCATGACCCCCGCCACGCTCGGCCCGCCGTACTGGATCCTGATGGGTGCCACCGCCATCAGCGTGTTCGCGGGCGCTCGTGTGGTCGCCCTGCCGAGCACCGTCCCCGTGATCGCCGCGACCGGCAGTTTTATCGAGGGATTCGCCTTTGCCCTGTGGGCGTTCGGCACCTGGTGGATCCCGCTGCTGGTCATCCTCGGACTGTGGCGGCATCTCCGCCGCCACTGGCCCCTCACCTACGAACCCACGTTGTGGAGCGTCGTGTTCCCGCTCGGCATGTACAGCGTCGCGACATTCGAGTTCGGCAAGACCGCGCGCCTGAGCTTCATGCATTCCATCGCGCACGTCATGCTCTGGGTCGCAGTGGCGGCCTGGGCACTCGTCGCCGTCGCGTTGCTCGCGCGCCTTGCCCGCGAGTTCCGACCGGCGGCAAACGGGCCCGGCGGAAACGGATGAACCGGCCGGCCTTGCGCTCTGGCCGACGCCACGGGATCAGGCGACAGACCCGCCAGCGGCCAGGCGCATCAGGTCGGTGTCCAGGTCGATGCCAACCTCGGTGCCGCCCGCGCTGCCGTATTCGTGCTGGTAGTTCTCCCACGACGCATCCCTGATCTTCGTGGCGAACCCGCTTTCCATCAGCAAGACCAGCTCGACGGCAGCCCGGTCGATGCGCTTGTTCAGCGCTGGGTCACCCCAGTCCTCGGCCGCGGCGAATAGTGATGTCGGAACGGTGAGCGCGCGCAGGTAGGCGAACATGGACCGCATCTGCTCGTCGACGACGAGCGCGTGCCGCGCCGTCCCGGCAGTCGCGGCCAGCACCACGGGCTTGGCGATGATCAGATCGTCGTCAAGGATGTCAAGGAACGACGTCAACAGGCCGCTTGGAGCAGCCTTGTAGACGGGCGTGCTGGCGATGATTCCGTCGGACTCTCCGAGTGTCGCGATCACCTCCTGCAGTTTCGACGTGATCAGCTGCGATACCAGGGCTGTGGAGATGTCGGCCGAGACCTCGCGCAGTTCGATGACGCTGGACGTCACCGTCCCGCCGTGGCACGCCGCGAGCTCACAGGAGCGGTCAGCGATGCGATCGGCGAGCAGTCTTGTCGAGGACGGATCGCTTGTTCCGGCGCTGATGATCGCCACCTCGAATGCCGGCTGAGCGGGATTGTCCACGTGCGTCCTTCCTGCGGCTCTGGTGAGTGACGAGAGCGCGCGTATGCCTCGTTGGTAAGGACGCCTCACAGCTCCGGATACTCAGTCCGGGACTCGGCACCGCTGTCCTGATAGGGGGAACCACCGGTCACGTTGTCGCCGCGGTTGGCGTTCGGCCGCGGTTGGCGCGGCGGCTCGTTCCCGTACTTCGCCTTCACCAGGCTGGCATGCGTCGGAGCCTGCGGTGTCTTTGGGTCTTGCCTGGCCTCGGTTTCCTTGCGCAGAACCGGCACCACTTCTCCGCCGAGCAAGTCAAGCTGGTTGAGCACCGTCGGCAGCGGCAGCCCCGCATGGTCCATCAGGAACAACTGGCGCTGGTAGTCCCCGAAGTGCTCGCGGAACGTCAGGGTCTTGTCGATGACTTCCTGCGGGCTGCCGACCGAAAGCGGCGTCAGGTCCATGAAGTCCTCCATCGACGGGCCGTGCCCGTACACGGGCGCGTCGTCGAAGTAGGGGCGGAATTCCCGCTTGGCGTCCTGTGAGTTCCGCGCTATGTACGCCTGGCCGCCGAGGCCGACGATCGCCTGCTTCTCGCTGCCATGACCGTAGTAGGCGTACCGCTGGCGGTAGAACCCGATGAGGCGGACGTAGTGCTCCTTCGGCCAGAAGATGTTGTTGGCGAAGAACCCGTCCCCGTAGTACGCGGCCTGCTCGGCGATCTCTGGGGTGCGGATCGAGCCGTGCCAGACGAACGGCGGCACGTCGTCCAGCGGCCGCGGCACCGAGGTGAACCCCTGCAGCGCGGTGCGATGCTTCCCCTGCCAGTCGACGACATCCTCCCGCCAGAGCCGGTGCAGCAGGTTGTAGTTCTCCAGCGCCAGCGGGAGGCTCTGCCGGATGTCCTGCCCGAACCACGGATACACGGGTGCGGTGTTGCCGCGACCCAGCATCAGGTCCATCCGGCCCTTCGACAGGTGCTGCAGCATCGCGTACTCCTCGGCGATGCGCACCGGGTCGTTTGTCGTGATCAGCGTCGTCGCCGTGGACACGATCAGCCGCTTGGTTGTCGCAGCGACGTACGCCAGCAAAGTGGTCGGCGCTGAGGAGAAGAACGGCGGGTTGTGGTGCTCGCCGATGGCGAAGACGTCCAGCCCGACTTCGTCAGCCTTCTGCGCGAGCTGCACGACCGCGTCGATGCGCTCTGCCTCGCTCGGCGTCTCCCCGGACACCGGGTCCCTGGTGATGTCGCTGACCGAGAAGATCCCGAATTGCATAATGCCTCCCGTATTGGCCCGCCGGGTCGCCGGGTCGCCGGGCAGCTCACTTCCGGGCCAGCAACCGAAGTTATATCCGCCTGCACCGGTCGCAACAGGCAGGTCGGTAGCCGACGAGACCTGTGGCCGCTGCAGCCAGCGGACGGCAGACCATTGACCGGATTGATGCGGTACGTCCCTTGCTTCACGGCATCTCCACAACAAGCGCACGATCACCGCACACGGCTCTGGTGGCTTAGACACCGAGGGCGAGCGGGAACGGATGAGTGGGCATCGGAGGGGGACGGAGCCTTGGACCTGATCACGCGCGACGACGCACGTTATGACCAAAGCCGGGCGGTGTTCAATGCCATGATCGACCGGTACCCCGCGGTAATCGCGAGGTGTGCAACACCCGGCGACGTCGCCAGTGCGCTCGACATGGCCAGAAGGGAGGGCATGGCTGTCGCGGTTCGCGCCGGGGGACATTCGGTCGCCGGCATGTCGGTAAACGACGGCGGAATGGTCATCGACGTCCGCCCGATGAAGCAGGTCACGGTCGACGCTGTTGCGCGGACCGTGACAGCTGGCGCAGGCGTGACCTGGGCCGAATTGGACGCGGCCACTCAGCAACACGGACTGGCCACCACAGGCGGCCGCGTGTCCAGCACTGGCATTGCCGGGTTCACGCTCGGCGGCGGGTCCGGCTGGGCCGAGCGCAAGTTCGGGCTCGCCTGCGACAACCTGATCTCAGTCGATCTTGTCACTGCGGCCGGCGAGCAGATCACGGCGAGCGAGACTGAGCATCCGGAGCTGTTCTGGGCCCTGCACGGCGGAGGGGGGAACTTCGGCGTCGCCACCGCGCTGGAGTACCAGCTGCACTTGCTCGGACCGACCGTACTCGCCGGACTGCTCCTGTGGCCTGCAAGCGCGGGACGCGACGTAGCGGTGGCATACCGAGACCTGGCCGCGGACGCTGTCCGCGAACTCGGCTCGGGCCTCGTCTTCCTGACGGGGCCGCCCGAGGAGTTCGTGCCGGGCTACCTACAGGGGACAACCGTGGCCGGCCTGGCACTGCTGTGGGCCGGCGACCCAGCAGACGGACAGGACGCCATCAAGCCATTCCTCGACCTTGAGCCGGCGGTGAACGTTGTCGCTCCAATGCCCTACGTCGCATTCCAGCAGATGATTGACGACCCGCCCGGCATGCGCAATTACTGGTCTGCCGACTACCACGATGAGTTCGATGATGATGCGCTGGAGGTCTTCATCCGGTACGGGTCTGAGCGCCGATCCCCCTTGACGCAGCAGATCCTGCTGCCGTGGGGCGGAGCCGTCACCGACCGCGGCGAATCTGACACGCCCATGGCCAACCGGTCCGTGCGGTGGATCACCCATCCGTTCGCGGTCTGGGACGACGCGGCAGGCGACGACGCCAACATCGCCTGGGCTCGGGCGTTCCGCCGCGACATCGCCAAGCACACCACGGGCGGTATCTACCTGAACTTCATCGGCGACGAGGGCCAGGACCGGGTACGGGCGGCCTATGGTCCCGCCAACTACGCACGGCTCGCCAGCATCAAGGCCGCCTATGACCCGGACAACGTGTTCCGCGGCAATCAGAACATCGAGCCGGCACCGTGATCGCTCCGGCGGCTAACTTGCTAGCCGTGCCGTCGGCGCCGGGCGCCACCTCGCCCGGGCTCGTGCGCCCGTGCGCCGACGACATCGGTACTGGCTACCGGACCGGGCACGCAGCCGCTGCGATCTCCTGGCATAGTGCGGGATTGGGGGGTCATGGTTGCCGCGGTGCTCTTGGTCGCCAGCTTCGCCGTCATGGTGGCCGGTGCGCTGGTGTTTACCAACGCCGTCGAATGGCTCGGCTTGCGGCTCGATCTCGGCCACGCTGCGGTGGGCAGCGTGCTGGCGGGCGTCGCAACGGCGATGCCGGAGTCGCTGATCCCGGTGGTCGCGATCATCGGAGGCCGCCAAGGGGACGAGATCGCGATCGGCGCCATCATCGGCGCCCCGTTCCTGCTCGCCACTCTCGCGATGGCGGTGTCCGGAGGTGCCGCGCTGGCGTATGCCACCAGGCGCGCAAGCCCACGCCTGCAGCCCGCCCGGCAGGCCACCTCGCGGGACCTGCTCGTCGTCGTCTGCGCTCTGTCGTTTGGCATCGCGGTGGGGCTCATTGGCGCGCCTGCGCTGCGCTTCGTCGGCGCGGCACTGCTGCTGGCCACGTATGGGGTGGTCACCTGGAAGACGATCCACCGGGCCAGGCAAGAAGGCGCAGGAGCCGAGCCGGCCAGGTTGTACTTCAGCACGGCCAGGGACGACCAGCCGCGCCTGTTCCAGGTGCTCGCGCAGACACTCCTCAGCCTGGCCTTGCTCGTCGGCGCCGCTCAGCTATTCGTCACCAGCGTCGAGCATCTGGCGCACGGCCTCGGGGTCGATGAGCTCATGCTGACCCTGATCATCGCGCCGCTGGCCACCGAGCTGCCAGAAAAGCTCAACAGCGTCCTGTGGGTCCGCCAGGGCAAAGACACCCTCGCCGTGGGCAACATCACCGGCGCAATGGTCTTCCAGACGATGCCGATCGTGGCGTTCGGGATGATCTTCACGGACTGGCGGCTGACCGCTCCCTCCCTACTCGCCATGCTCATCGCGCTCGCGGGCGCCGCGCTGAGCTTGATCACCCTACGGCGCCCTGGAGGCTGGCCAGTGCCGCTTATAGGCTGCTGGGCGAGCCTTTATGTCGCGGGGATAGCTTCGATAATCGCCACCGCCTGACCTGCTATCGACATGTTTAACCAGTTCACGCAGCTCGTCGCAGAGGCATCGGGGTGGGCCTATGCCATCGCGTTCGTTTTCGCGTTGCTGGACGCACTGCTGCCTGTCGTGCCCAGCGAAACAGTGGTGATAACGGGCGGCGTGGTCGCCGCCACCGGGCACCTCAACCTCCCCCTCCTCATCGTGGCCGCGGCTTGCGGTGCGTTCGCCGGCGACAACGCCGCGTACTTCGTCGGCCACCGATTCGGCCCCTACGCCAAGGCCCGCTTTTTCCGCGGCGAGAAAGGGCGCAAGACGATTCGCTGGACTGAACGCCAGCTGGCCGAACGCGGCGGCGAACTCATCCTCGTCGCCCGCTTCATTCCGGGCGGCCGAATCGCCGTGACACTCAGCGCCGGGGCGGCGCGTTACCCGTGGCCGCGGTTTGCGGTCTTCGACGCCTGCGCGGGCGTCATCTGGGCGTCCTACGCTGCGCTGCTCGGCTTTTTCGGCGGCAAAGCGTTTGAGCACACCCCCTGGGCCGGCCTCCTCCTCGCGCTGGCGATCGCGTTCGCTGTGACGGGCGGCCTGGAGCTAGGACGCGCTCTTGTCCGGCGGCGCCGAGCCCGCAAAACCTTATCCGCGGATAGGCGCCTGCCGGGCCCGCTGCGCCGCAGCCCGCCGCGCGACGAGCTTGCCCAGCTCCCAGAGAGCCAGCAGGACAATCGGGGGCACCAGGGCCCAGCCGAACTCCCGAAGGTTGAGTTGCGCGGTCCCGAGTATGTGCCGGAACCCATCGAGCTGGGTGACGAGCACCGCAAGGATCAGTTCAGCCAGCGCGGACGGCTCAACATCATCAGCCATCTCCTCAGCCAGGTCCCCTATAAGCCGCTCACCGCGCGTGAGGTGACCCTCCCGAAACGGCAGCCGCGAGGCGGCTACGTGCCGCCTGACCTGCCGTTGCGCTATGTCCCTGAACCGTATTAGACGCGCCGACCTGAGCCCAGCCCACCGCGCGGCGACCCTCTCTTCACAGCGTCTGCACGTCGAGCCGGCTCCGCCCACACCGGGCGGCGCAACTCTGTATCGCGATGAGACGACCACGGATGGGAGGACCCGTGACGATGACTATTCGCGAGATATTCGACAAGAGCACGACGGCGTTCAACGCGCACGACATGGCCGGGTTCGCCGACCTGATCGCCGATGACGCGGTCGTCCGCGCGCCTGGCGGGCTGAGCGGTACAGGAAAGCAAGCCTGCCTCCAGTTCTTCGAGGGCTGGCTCACCGCCTTCCCCGACGCGCGGGTTGCCGTCCGCGACCTGTACATATGCGGCGATGTTGCGGTCGAGGATGGAACCTTCACCGGAACCCACACGGGCATCCTGCAGAGCCCGGCCGGTGACGTTCCGCCCACCGGAAGCAAGGTCAGCGTGGACTACTTGCAGACCATCCGGCACCGGGACGGCAAGCAGGCCGCCTTCGACCTGATGTACGACAGGCTCCAGCTCCTCGAGCAGCTCGGCCTGAGCCCCGTGTCAGCGTAGCCAGCGCCATCGTGGACTCAACCCAGGAGGAATCGCACATGACGTTCATTCAGACCATCGAGTTCACCACCACCCGGGTGACCCAGTTCCAGGCGCTGATGGATGAGTGGCTGGCGAGTACCGGCGGACGACGCACGCCGCAGCGGGCGACGCTCCTCGCGGACCAGGACAGACCAAACACGTACCTGCAGATCGTCGAGTTCCCCTCCTATGAGGAGGCAATGCAGAACAGCGCCCTGCCGGAAACCAGCCAGTTCGCCGACAGGGCGTCCAGGCTCGTTGACACCGGGCCTGTCTACCGCAACCTCGATGTACAGCGCGTCGATGACCTCAGCTGACCGGACAACGCTCCCGGGCGGAGGTCAGAGAAGCTGGTCGATGGTGATCGGCAGCGAGCGGATCCGCCGCCCTGTTGCGTGGTAGACGCCGTTGGCGATCGCGGCGGCGACTCCGACAAGGCCGAGCTCACCGATGCCCTTGGCGCCGATAGGGTTGCTGGGATCGGGCTCGCCCACGAACCCTACGTCGATGTCGGGCACGTCGGCGTTGACGGCCACGAGATAGTCGCTGAGCGTCGCGTTCGCCACCCGCCCGCTGCCAGGGTCGGTGGCGGTTTCCTCCAACGTGGCCATGCCGATGCCGCCGACGGTCCCGCCGATGAGCTGGCTCCGGGCGAGCTTCTCGTTGACGATCCGACCGCCATCGGTGACCGAGACGATGCGCGAGATCCGTAGGATCCCTAGCTCGGGATCGACTCTGACCTCGGCGAAGCGCGCACCGAAGGCGCTTGCGGGAATCGTGGCGTGCGAGGCGTCGACGAGCTCGCGGCCGAACCGGCCCAGCCACGAGACGGCGAGCGCCCCTACTAGCACGCCCTTCGCGGCGCGTGGCGGCGCCCGGTCACCGTCAGCGGTCAGTTCATCCAGCCCGTGACGCTGGAGGATCTCGGCATAGGACTCGCCGCGTGATTCGTCGTCGGCGCGCGCCAGGCGGCCGTCGGAGGCGACGACGTCCCCGATAGCGCAGCCCTGCAGTGGCGACTTGGGGTCGTTGGAGACGAGCCCAAGGAACCGCTGCACCAGCGCAACGCACGAGTTGTGGACCGCGCTCCCCAGTGCCGCGGTCAGACCGGACCCGCCGGCCTCAGGAGCCCGAGGAAGCCGGGTATCGCCGAGCTCGAACTCGACGCGGTCCACCGCAAGCCCGAGTGCCTCCGCGGCCAGCTGGGTCATGACGGTGTAGGTGCCCGTGCCGATGTCGGTGGCGCCGCTGCAGACGTGTGCGGTGCCATCGTGGCGCATCGTCGCCCGAGCCCGGCACTTGGCGTGGTTCTGGATGAAGGTCACCCCAGCCATGCCGTAGCCGACCAGCCAGCGCCCGTCGTGCATCGCGCCCACGGCCGGTTCGCGCTCAGCCCAGCCGAACCTCTCGGCGCCCGCCTCGTAGCACTCACGCAGCGCCTTGCTCGACCACCGGAGGCCGGTCTGGGGATCGACCGCAGCATAGTTGCGCAATCGCAGCTCGATCGGGTCCATCCCCAGCTCGTAGGACAGCTCGTCGAGCAGCGACTCGAGCGCGAAGTTGCCCTCGGCGATGCCAGGCGCCCTCATGTGCGAGATCGGCGGGATATTGAGCCGCACCCGCTTGTCGCGGGCGGTCACGTTCGGGCAGGCATACGCCGCGGTGGTGCCAATGGTGATCGGGTACAGCGAGTCGCTGCTCATCGAGGCGGTCGAGACGCCGTAGTGGTCGATCGCGACGAGCGTGCCATCGCGCGCGGCGGCGATCTTGAGGCGCTGGCCGGTGGTCGGCCGTCGCCCGATTCCGGTGAACATCTCCGGCCGGGTGAGGCTGAGCTGGACTGGCCGATTGACGGTCCGGGCGGCCAGCGCGGCGAGGATCGAGTGCGGCCAGCTCCGTAGCCCGGCACCGAAGCCACCGCCAACGAACGGCGATAGGACGCGCACCTTTTCGTCGGCGAGCCCGAACGAGCCGGCCAGCATGGCGCGCACCAGGAACGGGTTCTGGGTCGAGTCATAGACGGTGAGAGCGTCACCGGCCCAATGGGCCATCGTGGTGAACGGGCCGAGCGGGTTGTGTGTCTGCGCCGATGTTGTGAACGTCGCCTCTACTGTCACCTCTGCAGCCGCCATGGCCGCCATGACGTTGCCGCGCTTCATGTCCATGAAGTACGGGTTCGACCTCGGCTTGGCGCCTGAGTCCCTGGGATGGAGCGCCGGCTCGTCGCGATCGTAGGTAACCTCGACCAGCCGCGCTGCCGCCGCCGCTTGCTGCCGGGTCTCGGCGACCACCATGGCGACGTACTGGCCGTTGTAACTGATCTTCGCGTTCTGAAGCGGCGGCGTCGGTAGCGGGTACACCATGTTGCGCCTGGCCTTACGCAATCGGCCGGCGTTCTCGTGGGTGATGACCGCGAGCACGCCGGGCGAGGCGGCGGCGCGGTCAGTATCGAGGCGGACGATCGTGCCGGCTGCGATCGTGCTGCGCACCAGCGCCGCGTGGGCCATCTCCGGCAGGCTGAAGTCAGAGGGGTAGCGGGCGGCGCCCGTGACCTTCAGTCGCCCGTCGACCCGGTCAACACCAGATCCCGCCACGGCCGGAGGCGCGGCCATCGTCGTCGTCATGCGCTGCCCTCCATGACGGTCTCAAGAGTCCGCACCAATGTGCGCTTGGCCAGCTCGACCTTGAATGCCGTGCCGGGGACGGTGAACGGGTCGTGGACGGCAGCGTCGGCGGCCGCCAGGAACACCTGGGCACCGACCGCCGCGCCGCGCAGGACCGCCTCGGCTTCCGGCGCGCGCCAGGGAATGGTGCCCACGCCGCCGAGCGCCACCCGCGCGTCGGCGATCACGCCGTCATCGATCGTCAGTGCGACGGCGGCGGAGGTCAGCGCGAACTCGTAGGAGGCACGATCGCGGACTTTCAGGTAGCCCGACCGGGTCCCCAGCGGCAGCAACGGGATGTCAATCGCGGTGAGCAGCTCTCCGTGCTTGAGCACGGTCTCGACGTGCGGGCGATCTCCGGGCACTGTGTAGAACTGGGTCAGCGGAACGCTCCGTTGCGCGTCGGCGCCCTCGATGTGCGCAACGGCGTCGAGCGCGACCAGCGGCACGCACAGGTCGGAGGCATGCAGCGCGATGCAGTGCTCGCTCGCTCCGAGGATCGCATGCATCCGAGCCGCCCCGCTGATGGCGGCACACCCTGACCCGGGGGCGCGCTTGTTGCACGCCGCCACGAGCGGGTCGCGGAAGTACCTGCATCGGGTCCGCTGGAGAAGGTTCCCGCCAATCGTGGCCATGTTGCGGAGCTGCGTGGAGGCGCTCGCGAGCAGCGCCTCGCGGATGAACGGCAGGCGCTCGCCGACAGTGACGTCGGCGGCCAGTTCCTCCATGGTGGCCAGCGCGCCGACGCTCAGAACGTCGCCGTCGCGGCTGATGCTGCGCAGGGGCAGGCGGGTGATGTCCACTAGCCGGTCAGGCTCGAGTATGCCGTCCTTGAGCATCAGGTCGACCTGGGTTGTCCCGCCAGCCAGATACTGCGCACCCGGATCGCCGCTCACCAGAGTCACGGCGGACGCGACGTCGTTGGCGCGGATGTACTGAAACGCCTGCATCACATCTCCGCGGCCTCTCGGATGGCGGCGACGATGTTCGGATAGGCGCCGCAGCGGCAGATGTTGCCGCTCATGAACTCGCGGATTTCCTCATCGGAACCGGCCCGTCCCTCCGCCAGCAGCGCGACCGCTGACATGATCTGGCCCGGAGTGCAAAAGCCGCACTGGAATCCATCGTGACGAATGAAAGCCTGCTGCAGCGGGTGCAGGCCGCCGTCACTTGACAGGCCTTCGATCGTCGTCACCGCGCGGCCGTCGCACTGCGCCGCGAGTGTCAGGCACGACAGCACTCGCTTTCCATCGGCGAGGACCGTGCACGCCCCGCACGCCCCCTGGTCGCACCCCTTCTTGGTGCCGGTGAGCTGGAGCTGATCTCGCAACGCGTCCAGCAAGGTCACGCGGCTGTCAATCCGCATGGGCCGGACACTGCCGTTAACGCGCAGCGTGACGTCGACCTCCGTTGAAGCGCCGCGTGTCGTCTCCGGCATGGCGGGCCCTTCGCCCTTATTCGGCGCTACCAAACCCAAGGGCAGGTCAACAGCACACGATGCGACGCGCCTACCATCGAGAAAGCGTGCACCCGGTTCCAGCTCACAAAGGCGGGCGTGCCTGAGTACTTCCGGACGTACCGGGCAGGCAGTCCGTGAGCGAGGGATCATCTTCTCCACGTGGCCTGCACAGCGAGCCGACTCCGGGTGCACAGGGCCACGCAACGCTCGTGCGATGAGCCGGGTCACCGGGGGGGTCCACATGACGATGTCGGACAGCCCTAGGTCAGCGGAAGGAGCGGGACCATGGGGCTGTACGGGGAACACGTCCTCCCGCGGATCGTCAACGTTGCTTGCTCTGCGAAATCAGCCCGCCCCCTGCGCGGTCGGGTCTGCGCGGGGCTCAGCGGTGAGGTCATCGAGATAGGCTTCGGCAGCGGCTTGAACCTGCCCTTCTATCCGCCTGAGGTACAGCAGATCGCCGCGGTTGAACCAGCCGACATCAGCTGGAATATGGCAGCCGGACGGATGGCACAAACCACCACGACTGTGCAGCGCTCCGGTCGAGATGCGCAGTCGCTGCCATACCCGGATAACAGCTTCGACGCAGCCGTGTCGACCTGGACTCTCTGCACCATTCCTGACGCCTCTGCTGCCCTGCGCGAGGTGCACCGAGTGCTGCGCCCAGACGCACCCATCCACTTCGTGGAGCACGGCCTCGCCGAGGACGAGCCGGTGCGGCGCATGCAGCAGCGGATCGATCGCGTGCATGTCAGGGTGGCCGGCTGCCACGTCAGCCGGCCGATCGTGGAATTGCTGACGAACGCCGGATTCGTCGTTACCGAACTCGATGCGTTCTACCTGAAGGGTGCGCCCAGGTTCGCCGGCGCCATTTCGCTCGGTGTCGGACTGGCCGCCTGACCTCCTGGGCCGCCCTGCTGCGGCCGCGCAGGTCCAGTCACAAGAAGTTAGGTTGTGCGATGTCTCTGCCCGCACTGCTCGCCGTCGATCAAAGCCATGATGCCCTTGGCGTTCTTGAGTCGCAGCTGACCCAGCGGTACGCCTACGACTATCGGGTCATGTGTCTGGGCGATCCAGCCGTGGCTGCGCAGAAGCTGACGGAGCTGGCGCGCGCCGGGGAGGACGTGGCGCTCGTGCTCTGCGGCCTGCAGCAGTCGACTGCGGCCCGTGATGGCCTGCTCGAGCGTGTTCGTGAGCTCCACCCGCAGGCGAAGCGGGCGCTGCTCGTTCCGATCAATGCATGGGCAGACAAGCCGACCGCAGACGCGATTCGCGCCGCCATCGCCTTCGGGCGCGCCGACTACTACGTTGTCAGGCCGGGCGGCCCGCCGGACGAGGTCTTTCACGAGGCCGTTTCGAGCTTTCTTCTGGAGTGGGCGACCGAGCGACGCATCGTGCCGCACACCGTCCACATCATCGGCGAGGCATGGTCGGGCAGAGCCTACGAACTCAGGGAAGTCTTTGAGCGCTGTGCAGCCCCGCACGCCTTCTGCCTCGCCGACTCCGATGAGGGACGCGGGTTCCTTGCCCAGGCTGGCCCCGATGCGAAACTCCCGGTCATGCTTCTCCCCGACGGCAGGGTCCTGAGCGACCCCTCCAATGACGAGATCGCGGAAGCTGCGGGGGCTCCGAGCGACTTCGCGCAGGGCACCTACGATGCCATCGTCGTCGGCGCTGGCCCGGCGGGGCTATCGGCAGCCGTCTACGGCGGCTCCGACGGACTCCGGATCCTCGTTGTCGATGAAGCCGGAATCGGCGGACAGGTGCGGTCTAGCTCGCTTATCCGCAATTACCTGGGTTTCCCCAAGGGCGTGAGCGGCGCCCGACTTGCCGAGCAAGCCTACGAGCAGGCCTCCGTGTTCGGAGCCAGCTTCATGTTCATGCATCGGGCGACAGCGCTCACCCGATCGGGGCCGTTGCTGAGCGTCTCGCTTGACGGCCATCGGCAGGTGACCGCCAGAACGGTGGTCCTCGCCACAGGCGCGACGTACCGGCGCCTGGGGGTACCCGCCCTCGAGAAATTGAACGGCGCCGGCGTCTACTACGGGGGTCCGGTCTCCGAGGCCCCCGCGGTCAGCGGCAAGGAAGCCTACGTCCTCGGTGGCGGAAACTCCGCCGGCCAGGCGGCCCTGCACCTCGCCCGGTACGCCAGGCGAGTCGTCCTCCTCGTGCGCGGGGAGTCACTCGAGGCCGGGATGTCTGACTACCTCATCCGCGGCATCAAGGCCAGCCAGAACGTGGAGGTGCGCACCGGCACGGCAGTGGCCGGCGGAGGAGGCGCAGGCCGTCTGCAGCAGCTCGTGCTCCGCGAGATCCGCTCAGGCAAGCAAGAATCGGTCTCGGCCGACGCGCTGTTCGTCCTGATAGGAGCCCATCCGCATACCGACTGGCTGCCCGCGGAGACCGCACGAAGCGCACAAGGATTCCTGCTCACTGGCGAGGAGTTCGCTGACGAATGCGCCTGGCCACTAGACCGCCGGCCGTATTCACTGGAGACGAGCATTCCCGGCGTTCTCGCAGCAGGAGACGTGCGGCACTCGTCGGTCAAGCGGGTTGCCTCCGCGGTCGGAGAGGGCTCGATCGCCATGCAACTCGTCCAGACTCTCCTCGCCAGTGAGCACTGCACCGACTGGCCCGGCCGAGAGGATCCACGTGACCACGACGACGCTCGACACCGCCACCATTCAGCCGCTGACGCATCGTGAGGCGATGAGCTGCCAGGCGATCGAGCTGAGGCGTGCGCTCGCGTTGCTGCAATCGCTCGACGCCTCCTCATGGGCGGCCGCGACGGACTGCCCCGCCTGGGATGTGCGGGCGATGTACCAGCACGTGCTGGGTGCCTGCGAGTCGGGAGCGTCCTTGCGTGAGAACATCCACCAGATGCGCCGGGCGCTCGGGTACCGCAAAAGGAACGGCGGCCCCCTCGAAGCAGCCCTGTCCGCAGTCCAGGTACGCGAGCGGGCCCACCTCAGCCCAGCCCAGATCATCGGGCGCCTCAGCGCTGTGGCACCTCGAACTGTCCGGGGCCGCACGCGCACGCCAGCGCTGATACGCGAAAACGTCCGAATGCCGATCGACGGCCCGGTGCATGAGACCTGGAAACTCGGCTACCTGATCGGCACCATCTACCTCCGCGACTTGTGGATGCACCGCATCGACGCGAGCCGGGCCACGGGCCGACCACTCGAGCTGAGCTCCGGCCATGATGGCCGCATTGTCGCCGACATCGTCGCCGAGTGGGCCCGCCGCCACCGCAGGCCTTTCACCCTCCAGCTCACCGGCGCAGCCGGTGGCACCTACGCGACCGGCCTCGGCCAGCCCGGCGCCCAGCACCTGTCGCTCGACGCCATCGAATTCTGCCGGACCCTCGCAGGCCGCGCCCCAGCCACCGGCCTGCTGACGACCATCGTCCCCTTCTAAGCGCCAGTACTCGCAGACCCGACGCGGTTCCTCACGCGCTACCCGAGTTCTGCACAGCGCCTCCATAGTCATGTGGCCGGCTTGGCGTACCGAGCCTTGAGCCGGTGGCTGCCGCCCCAGGACGGCGGCGTGTCAGCCGTGCAGGGCCCGGCCATGGCAAGCGACGGGCACATTGACGGGGGGGTCAAATCATGCCCGAGATAACCGATCGGACGTTCTACCGCACGCCGGGCGATGCGGTCACGGCTGCGCCGGAATCGCTGGCATATGTGGCGGCCTTCGATCCGCGCGGGATCGCGAACGATGCGATTGCTGTCCTGGACTGCGATTCGACGTCTCCGACATACGGGAAGCTGGTGGGCTGGGCGGAGCTACCGACGAGCGGCAATGAGCTGCACCACTTCGGGTGGAATGCGTGCTCAAGCGCGCTATGCCACGACGGCCACGCCGGAAGCCTCGAGCGCCGCTATCTGATCGTGCCGGGACTTCGCTCGTCGCGAACCTATGTCCTCGACGTCCTGCCGGATCCGCGCGCACCGAAGGTGATCAGGGAGATCGCGGCGGAAGAACTGGCGGCCAAGGCCGGCTACTCCCGGCCGCACACCCTGCACTGCGGGCCGGATGCCATCTATATGTCCGCGCTGGGCGGCGCCAACTGCGACGACGGCCCGGGCGGCGTTGCGCTGCTCGACCACACGACCTTTGACGTGGTCGGCCCGTGGGAGGCAGACCGCGGCAACCAGTTCCTGTCCTACGACGTGTGGTGGCACCTGAACTACGACACGGTGGTCACCTCGGAGTGGGCCACGCCATCCATGATCGAGAACGGCGTCAACCCCGAGGATCTGCTCGGCCGTAAGTTCGGCCATCATCTGAACTTCTGGAGCATGTCGCGGCGTAACCTGACGCAGCGCATCGACCTCGGCGATGAGCATCAGATGGTGCTCGAACTCCGGCCCGCACACGACCCGGCCAGCGCGTACGGTTTCACCGGGGTGGTGACAAGCGTCGCGGACCTCTCAGCGTCGGTATGGATGTGGTACCGCGATGGTGACCGCTGGGCGATCCGCAAGGTCATCACGATCCCGGCGGAGCCGACCGATCCGGATAACCTGCCGCCCGCGCTCAAGCCTTTTGGCGCCGTGCCGCCATTCGTCACTGACATCGATCTGTCAGTCGATGACCGCTGGCTGTATGTGTCCTGCTGGGGCACCGGTGACCTGAAGCAGTACGACGTGAGCGATCCGGCCAACCCGCGGGAGACCGCGTCAGTGCGGCTTGGTGGCATCGTCGGCCGTCATCCGCACCCGGCAGAGCCGGACCAGCCACTGGGCGGCGGCGCCCAGATGGTGGAGATCAGCCGTGACGGCAAGCGGGTCTACCTGACCAACTCGCTGTATGCGGCGTGGGACCAGGTCTTCTACCCGGACGGCGTGGGTGCCTGGCTGGCGAAGCTAGACGCGGATACCACGAACGGGGGGCTCTCGCTCGACGAGCGGTTCTTCCCTCATGGTGACGAGTTCCGGGGGAATCGGGTGCACCAGACCCGGTTGCAGGGAGGGGACGCCTCAAGCGACTCCTACTGCTTCACTCGGTGACGGCTGACGAGCCCTGATCGGCTAACGCCGTGCTGCCAGGCACCGAACTGCTCGGCGCCAGCCTGGTCGCTGTGGCGACCGTCACGGGTACGTGGCTGGCCCGGCGCCGCCCTGGGCAGCGGCAGATCTGGTTCGCCGCCGCCGCAGGCGCGCTGCTCATCATCGCGGGGCTGCACCTGCTCCCGGATGCGTGGGCGGGCGCTCGCACCGCATCGGTATGGCCGCCCCTGGTACCGATGGTTGCGTTCGTGGCGTTCGCGGCCGCGGGGCTGGCGGCACGCGTAGGTTGCCGCTGCCGCGCGCACAAGGAGCAAGCCATCGGCTCCGTAGCCGCAGTGGCCCTGGCAGCTCACCGATTCCTTGAGGGTGCCGCGATCTCGCTATCCGGCTCGGCAACAGTCGCGATCGCACTGGCTGCGCACGCCTTCGGGGAAGGTCTCGCCACCGGGGCGCTACTCAGCGCTCAGCCACGCCGCCGGGTGGGCGCGTGGCTGACCCTCATGTGCGTGAGCCCGGTCATCGGCGCTGGCACAGCTGACGCTCTCGCCATCCCGGATGCGGCCGAGCCGATAGTGCTCGCGGTGGCGGCCGGGATTCTCGTCCAGGCCGCCTGGATGAGCCTGCGCACGGCTTTCGGCGGCCTACGGCGGCACAGCTGGCTGCTGCTCGCGCGTCCCACCGCTACTACCGCGGTGGCAGCCATGATCACCGTGCTGGCCGTGCGCGGCGTCAGCTGATGTCACGCCGCTCGCGCCGAGTGTCTCGATCACCTGATGAATCTGTCTCTCGGCTGGTCAGCGAGTTAGCTTGGTCGGTCAGGTCGCGGAGCTGATGCCACAGCTGTGCGCGCGATTCGTCGTCTAGGCTCCGGCCGAGTTCGCTCTCGAGAGCGCGGATAACAGATGCAGCGCGCTGGTAAGTCGCGTGGCCCGCCTGGGTCGGAAAGAGCTGCCGAACGCGCCCGTGCACGGGATGCGGACGCCGCTCGACCAGTCCTAGGCGCTCGGCCTGATCGATGGCGAGGGAGATGCTCTGCGGCGCCAGTCCAAGCTTGCGGGCTAGATCAGCGGCTGACTGGCCGGCCTCGTGTTCAAGCTGGCGGAGGATGCGGAACACCGGAGTCGGCAACCCCAATGGCGCGAGCCAGGCATCGACAGCGCGCTCGATGGCGCGCTGAGTTCGCCAGATAGAGGTGCCGAGCTCGCCGATCGTTGGCCAGCTGCCCGGCGGTGAGAGCGAGGCCATGGCCAGCTATGTTAGCAGGGTCCTGGCATTATTGACAGGGTCCTGCTAACATCGCAGGGACCTGTCAATTCAGGAAGAGGGTGAGTCCGATGACCGCAGAGCCTGTGGGCACGACGCTGTTGTTCGAGAACGCCCGGGTCCGGGTCTGGGAGATGGTGCTCTCCCCTGGCGAGACATGTCAGCCCCACCGGCACGCGAGCGATTACCTGATGATCTACGGAGCGCCTAGCATCATCCGCGCCACGCTCGACGATGGACGTCCGGTCGCACAGCACTTGCAGGCGGGCATGGTCGCCTACCGTGCCGTCGGTCAGGCCGGACTCAGCGCGCACCAGATCACCAACGTCGACTCGGTGGAGAGCCGCCACTTCATCGTCGAGATGCTCGGAGATAACTCCACGCAAGATCCGCTGCCACCTGAACACAACGGGCGCGGGAGTACTGAGCTGCTCAGCACCCACAGCTGAGCTGTTGCACCGGTAGTCCCCCCGGAGTACTCCTGTCACGGAGCTTCGTGCGAAGCATCCGCCGCCCGCGGTGGACGCGGGACATGACGGATCCCAGCGGAGCGCCCGTCAGCGCGGCAATGTCGGCGTAGGGATAACCCTCGACGTCTGCCAGATATATGACGGTCTTGAACTGGGGCGCCAGCTCGCGGAGCGCGCGCATGACTGTGGACTCGCAGACGCCTTCGAGGGCCCGCGCCTCTGCAGAGCGTGATGCCGGAACGAGCCCAGCATGGTCGCGCACAGCCTGGTGCACATTGGCGGCAAGCACCTCCGCTGGTCTGCGGCTGCGGGTCCGGCACATGCTGAAGAAAACGCGCGACATGATCCGGTAGAGCCAGGCCCGCAAGTTCGTGCCCGGAGCGAACTGCCCGAACTTCTGATAGGCCCGGGTGAAGGTCTCCTGGATGAGATCCTCGGCGTCGTACTCGTTGCCTGTCAGTCGAAGCGCGGCGGGATACATGTGCCGCATGAAAGGGATGGCGTCTGCCTCGAAGCGAGTCCGATAGTCGCTCGGGCTGTCAGCGTGGACCTGCACTGGTTCTCCTTTGCCTCAGGCGATGGCGGTAGCAGGCGTTGAGGAGGCTAGGAACCCCGGCCCGCCCGGAGGCGGTCGGCTAGCTGGGACCCATGGCGACGCGGCGCAGTTCCTCGGCGAGCCGGTCCGGCGCTGTGAGGAGTACTTCGTGGTCCCCGTCGATCTCTGCGATTGCGGCGCCGTTGAGCCGGCTGGCCATGCCCGGATGCCAGAACCCGGGCGGCATCGTCTGGTCATGGGTGAGCGCGAGGAAGGTGCTGGACAGTTCGCGGTGCACCCGGCGGCGCAACCGAATGGGCTCGAACACCGGCCGGTACGGTTCGGGGACCAGCCGAGTGAAGCTGTCCCTGGCCAGTTGCTCGCTTGCGTTCTGGATGAAGTTGGCCCGCCACAGTTCCCACGGCATAGGGATAGCGCGGTCGGCGCGGCTCAGTGCGAGCTCTGCGATGGCGGTGCGCATCTGCTCAGGCATGACATCGCCGGCCGACTCCCCGTCTTCCAGGACGAAAGCCGCACAGTAGACGAGCTGGGCTACTCGGTCCGGGCGCTTGTCCGCGACCTGGCTCACGACCGCTCCGCCAAGGCTGTGGCCGACAAGGACGACTGGGCCAGCGCAGTCGGCGTCGAGGGTGGCGAGCACGGCCGCCACGTTGTCTTCGTGACCGATCCAGGAACGGTCCTCGCCGATGTCCCCCCGCCCGGGCAGGGCAGGCGCGATGACTCGGTGGCCGTGGGCGCGCAGGTGGTCCCGCACACCATCCCAGCTCCAGGCGCCCTGCCAGGAGCCATGCACGAGAACGAATGTGTTCATGTTTTCCATGCCTTCAACGCTGCCGGTACGACCACCCCCTGGTCATCCCGGCGCGTGGTGATCATGCGACGTCACGCACAGGGGAACGGTCCGCTGTCATCACGGCGACCGGTGATCCTTAGCCAGAGCAGCCGGTGGAACGGGGCCGCGGTGGCTGCAGGCGAGAGCAAGGGCAACGCGACAATGGAGCTGGTGAACAATCGCTTCTATGAGCGCGAGACGGTCGCCGCGGCAGTGCGGCGGCTGCTCGACGGCGCGCTCACTGGTCGCGGGGGCACGGTTTTCGTGGCGGCACCCGCGGGCCTGGGCAAGACCAGTGTGTTGCAGATGGCGGTGGCCGAGGCCGAGACCCGTTTTGATGTCCGGATGGGCACCGGTGATGCCGTGGAGGCATCCCTGCCCTACGGGCTGATCGGACAGGTGCTTGGCGGCCAGGACGCACTGGCCGCCGCAGACGTGGCTGGCGACCTGCCCGCGGCCAGCCGGATGTTCGACGCCTTGCGCCAAGTCTGCCGGGCTGCCGCTGACCGGCCGCTGCTGCTTGCCCTCGATGACCTGCACTGGGCTGACCCGGACTCACTGACATGCGTGCACTTGCTGTGCCGACGGGCACCCTCGCTAGCGCTGGCGATCGTGGCCACGGCGCGGCCGTGGCCCGACTCCGCGCTGCACGCAGCGGAGCAGCTGGCCTCCCGCGGCACAGCTGAAATCCAGCGGCTTGCTCCGCTCACCGACCCGGCGGCACTGGACCTGGTACGGGATCATTTCAGCGACATCGACGACAACGCAGCCGATCGAATAGTGGCAGCCTGTGATGGCAATCCGCTGCTCTTGGAGCTGGCGGGACCAAACTTCGTCGCGGGCGAGCAAGGTCAAGCGGGCGGCCTGGCTGGGGCCGAGGGAACCCGCCGCCTGCTGCTGGCGCGATTTTCCGCTGCCGATGCCACCGCGCAGCGGTACTTGCGCGCGGCGAGCGTGCTAGGCACCCGGTTCCGGCCGACGGTCGCTGCAGAGATCGCTGATCTGCCGGCCGAGCGGGCCGCCGCCACAAGTGAGGCATTGTTCGGCGCCGGACTGTTCCGCGGTGACGAAGCGGGGTGGGTCCGCTTCCGGCACGCTTTGATCCGCCAGGCAATCTACGACGACCTCGCCCCACCGGCGCGGGCCTACCTCCATGAACGGGCGCTGCGGACCCTCCTGATCACCGGCGTGCCGATCGGCGAGGCCGCCGAGCACGCCATCGCCGCCGACTTGTTCGGCGACGCGCAGGCGATCGAGGCGCTCACCGGCGCCGGCCGGGCCGCCCTCCACGCAGGCGCGGTGCAGGCCGCTCGCCGGTACCTCGATGCCGGGGTCAGGCTGGCTGGTCACACTGCCCCGGTTGCCTTGCAGATCGATCTGGCCCATGCGCTGCTGGCCGGCGGCGCCTGGGAATCCGCGGCAGAGCTGCTCGACCGCGTCCTCGCTCATCCTGGGCTGCCCTCGCCGACCCGGCTATCCGCACAGCTACTGCTCGGCCAGATAGCCTTCCACACCGGGGCGGTGGGGCGGGCCGGCGAGCTTTTCGACATCGTGGCCGCCGCGGCCGGTAGCAGCGATCCCGAACTTGCCCTTGACGCGCTGCTCGACCACACGCTGCAGAGCTGGGCCCGGCTAGGTCCCAGGACGGCCCTGCCTATAGCGATGCGGGCCCGCAAAGTCGCTGTCGGCGTCCGACGGTACCAGCAATCCTGTGCCGAGGCGGCCTGGGCGCTGTGCGCATGGCTTTCGGGCGACTCCGCCGGCCTGAGCGCTGCCGAGAGGGCCGCGAGCACGCCGGTGCCGGTGGCATCCGCTGCTGACGCCGCGCATTGGGGCCTGGACCCAGCCGCTGTACCAGCCGACATCGCGGTCTGGGCGGAGCGTTTCCCGCTGGCCGAGCGACTGCTCAGCGACGCGCTCCGGGTCGCCGAGGACCGCTCTGAGCCGTTCCTGCTATTCCACGCGGCACTGTCCAGTGCCGACATGCTCCTTCGGCTCGGCCGGCTGGACGAGGCGCTCAATATGGCCGACCGCGCCTGCGACGTCGGAGAGCTACTGCCGATCGGGCTGCCGCTGGCCCGAGGTGCGAAGGGCCTGGTGCTCCTGGAAATGGGACAGCTAGCCGACGTCGCCGGCTATGTCGATCAGGCTGTCAGCCCGGAATGGTACCTGGCAACCGGTTATCAGCTGAGGCTGCGCGCCACACTTGCCTACCGCCAGGGCCGTATTGACGCCGCGTGCTCGATGTTCGATTCACTGCAACATCACACCGACGAGTGGGGTATTGCCGACCCGTCGCACATCCCGCATGCAGCTGACGCCATCGCCGCCTACCTGGCGGCCGACCGCCCGGCCGAAGCTAGGCGGATGGTCGATCGGCTAGCGGCATGCCCACTGCCAAGCCGGTGGCCGGCGGCGACGGCCGCCGCGGGGCGGGGTGCCCTGGCCGCCCACGAAGGCGACCTCGAAACCGCCGAAGCCGCCTTCGCCCATGCCCTTCGACTGCTGCGAGACGTGCCGATGCCGCTGGTCCAGTCACGGACGCTCACCGGGTACGGAGCTGTCCTGGCCCGGCGGGCTCAGCGCGACAAGGCCAGAAAGATCCTGACGGCTGCCTTGCAGCACGCACAGGCCTGCGGCGCCGGCTGGCACGCCGACCAGGCCCAAACCGAGCTTCGGCGGGCCGGCGGCCGCGCCGACCGCATCCCCCCCGGGCAGCTCAGTCCTCAGGAGAAGGCAGTCGCTCGCCTCGCCAAGGCCGGTCGAACCAACAGGCAGATCAGCTCGGAGCTGTACTTGTCTCTGAACACCGTGGAGACACATCTCGCGCATGCATACCGCAAGCTGGGCATTGGCCGGCGCACTGAGCTGACCGGACAAGAACTCGACTAGCCACGGCCTGCATGCAGGCGTCCTCACTCACTGAGGCTGGGGGATAATCCGGATGTAGGGCGCGGGTGCTGTGAACTCGCCGTAAAGCAGCTTCGCCTTCTCGTCTGACACCATGAGGTTGATCATCACGTCCTCGCCCGGCTGCCAGCCTGCTGGCGTCGCGACCGGATGGCAGCTCGTTAGCTGGATCGAGTCGACTGCTCGCAGCATCTCGTCGAAGTTGCGCCCGGTCTGCATGGGATACATGGTGATAAGCCTGACTCTTTTGTCGGGGTCTATCACGAAGACGCTACGCACGGTCCGGTTGTCCATCGCGCATCGCGACGAGGCGTCGCCCTCGGCGTCGGCTTCCAGCGTCCCGTAGAGCTTGGACACGCTCAGATCGGTGTCGGCGATGATGGGATATCCGGGCCGCGCGCCCTGGGTCTTCTCGATGTCATCAAGCCACGCATAGTGGTCCGCGGCAGAATCCACCGACAGGCCGATGAGCTTCACGTTCCGGCGCTGGAACTCGGGGCTCAGCTTCGCGACGGAGCCGAGCTCGGTGGTGCACACCGGGGTGAAGTCCTTCGGGTGCGAGAACAACACCGCCCACGAGTCACCGATCCACTCATGGAACCGGATCCTTCCGTCCGTCGTCTCTGCTACAAAATCAGGCGCTGCGGCGCCGAGCCGGAGACTCATCGAGCTGTCCCTCCTGCCGTCGTGGTCATGCTGCTTGTCAGTGGTCCGCGCCGCGACAGCGACACGGTCTGGATGGAGCCTTCAGATGGGGTCCTCCGAGGATGCGGCCACGGCACACCCGCGCGCATCTGTCAGTCATGCAGTGCTTGGCCAGCCCGGTGTTTAGAACTCCCCCGCGCGGTGGTCAGCGCCGCTGGGTGTCCAGCACCAGACCCGCTGGCCGAGCGCCGCTGGCTGGTGCGCCAGCCGATCAAATTGACCGGCTGCCATCCGGCTGGTGTGCTGTGGGCATGGCAAGGCGGGGGGTATTCGTCGGCCGGGAGCCCGAGTTGGCGCTGCTCGCACGGGCGCTGAGCGAGGACGTCCGACTTGTGCTCGTGGTGGGCGATGCGGGAATAGGTAAGACTCGTTTTGCCGCGGAGGGCATGTCTTTGGCTGCGGCGGCCGGGATGCTAACGGTCCGGGGCGAATGCCTGCCGCTGGCGGCGACATTGCCGATGCTCCCGGTCACGTCCGCCCTCCGCGAACTGGCCAGACTTGATGGCGGCGCGGTCATGGAGTCGGCGCTGACGGCGCTACCGGGGTTCGCCCGGCAGGAAGTAGGCCGGCTGTTGCCGCAGCTAGCCACCGACGATGGCGGCTCCAGCTCCGCTGAGTGGAGTGATCAGTGGCTGCGCGGGCGACTGTTCGCGGGCGTTGCGGACCTCCTGGGCGAAGTCGCCAAACAAGCCCAGACCGGACTCGGGCTCCTGATTGAGGACGTGCACTGGGCGGACAGCGAGACGCTGGATTTCCTGACCTTCCTCTACAAGACCGGGCTTCAGGACGCGGTGAGCATTGTAGTGACGTGCCGCGCTGACGAGGCGTTGCCACCCGAGGTCGCAGGCTGGCTCGCGCAGGTCCGCAGCGCAGCGGGGACAAAGGAGGTCCGGCTGGGAGGGCTGTCCCGAGCGCAGGTGGCTGGACAGGCCGCTGCCCTGGCTGGCGGGTCCGTGACCTCTGACGTCGTGGATGACCTATTCATTCGGGCGGAAGGGAACCCGTTCTTTACGGAGCAGCTCGTGACCGCGGCGCTGACCAGCTTCGCGCCTGATGATCAGCTACGAGTCCCGACGGAGCTGCCGCATCGGCTGACGGACGTGCTGCTGGCCCGTGCGGCGAAGAGCGAAGGAGACGCCCGCGCGCTCCTCAATTCGATGGCCGTCATGGGTCGGCCGGCAGGCGAGGATCTGCTAGCAGCTGTCACCGGGCTGGGCATCGAGGCGACGATGCGCGCGCTCGATGAGCTTTCCAGGGCGCGGCTGCTAGCCGACGTTGATCCCGGTCAGGGACACCGACCACGGCATGCCCTGCTCGCCGAGGCCGTGTCAGGAGGGCTATTGCCTGCGCAGCGGCTGCTTCTGCATGAGCGCACGGCGCAGGCACTCACCGCGATGGGGGCCGACGCAGTGGCGGCCGAGGCCGCCGAGCACTGGCAGGCAGCTCGCCGTCCCGCCAGCGAACTGCAGTCCCGGATCGCCGCTGCGAGGACAGCCGAGCGGATATTCGGTCACGCCGAGGCGGCCGCCCACTGGCAACGCGCCATCCGCCTGTGGCCAGATGTGCTCAACGCCGCGGAGGTTGCGGGGAAAACCCTGTGCTGGCTCTATGTGCGTGCGGTGGACGCGCTCCACAACTCCGGCGACAGCGAGCACGCCGGCGAACTCGCGGAGCACGCCTACCGCGAGTTCGCGGATCATGAGGACTTGACCACTGCCGCGATCGCGCACCACCGCGCGGCGTTCTTCCGCGCACTCAACGCGCCAGCCGCCGGGCGCGCGCTCCTGGAGCGTGCGCTTGCTCTGTTCGATCAGACACCCCCGTCGGCCGAGCATGCCGCGGCCCGGTTCGACTACGCCGTTTCCTTCCTGCTCTCGGCGGACGACGGCGATCAGGTGGTTGTGCTGCTCAACCGGGCGTTGGCCATGGCCGAGGCTGCTGGCGCCACGGGGCTGGTGCCCCGGATCCTGGCCCTCCTCGCCCATGTGAACTGCATGAGCGGGCGTGTCGAAGAAGGGCAGGCCCTGCTAGCCCGAGCACACGCGCTGGCCGGGGCATCAGAGGACGGCATGGCGGTTCTCCGCGTCGCGGTGGGTGACAGCGATGCGCAGGTCAAGCTGGCCAGGTTCCGCCGCGCCGCCGACGAGGGGATGCGCGGACTTGAGGTCGCGCGGCAATCCGGGCTGGAGGATTCCTGGCAGGCCAGCATGCTGACCGCGAATACAGCCGAGGCGCTGCTCGCGCTGGGGTGCACCGGGGAGGCTTTCGCGCTCATTGGACCGCTGACCGCCGACCCGCCAGACCTCGACCACTGGGTCGTGCACCGGGCCCGCGCCGAGATCGACCTGCTGCAGGGCGACATCGATGCAGCGACTCTGCGGCGTGACCAGATTCGGGCGTGTGTCGGCCCGAATCAGCAGGTCGAGCTGGCCCGCGAGTCTGCGCAGCAAGCAGCGGAACTGGCGCTGTGGGTAGGGGCACCCGGCGACGCGCTCACGGAAGTCCGGCAGGTTCTCTCCTTGTTCGAGGTCCCCGACTGGACGATCTTCTGCGGCCGCCTGCTGGCGGCGGGCATGCGGGCGTGTGCCGACCTCGCCGAGCAGGCCAGAGCGCGCGGAGATCGGCACGGCGCCGAAGATGCTGTCGCGGCGGGCGACGGACTGGCCGACTGGGTGCAGCAGATGGGCGGCGCTCCGTTCGCCGACCATCCGTTCGCGGCCGCTATCCCTGGCGAGCGTGCTACCTGGGAGGCAGAACGGGCCAGGCTGGCGGGGAGCAACGATCCCGAAACCTGGGCCAGAGCGGCGAAGATCTGGGATGGCCTGGGCTATCCGCACCGGGCCGGGTACGCGTGGTGGCGGCAGGCACAGGCGCAGCTCGAGGAGGGGCAGCCCAGCACGGCGGCGGCCGGAGCACTCCGGGCGGCCGCGGGCGCCGCAGATGGTCACCAGCCACTGCTGGCGCAGGTCCGGGCACTCGCGGAGCGAGCGAGGATCCCCTTGCAGTCGCAGGATGTCGTCACGCTCAGCACTTCGCCGCCCGCTGACGCGAATACCCAGTACGGCCTCACGCCACGCGAGCTGGCAGTACTCCGGCTGGTTGGCACCGGCAAGACTAATGCCCAGATCGGCGCGGAGCTTTTCATCAGCCAGCGCACCGCCGGTGTGCACGTCACCAATATCTTGCGCAAGCTCGGCGTCTCCGGGCGTGTCCAGGCGGCGGCACTTGCTGAGCGGGCCGGGCTGCTGGACCCGTAGAGGCGCTGAACAACCGCCTGCGGAATTCTAAACACTCTGCGGGCCGAAGACTGCACAGTCGACAGATGCGCGCGGTCAAGCCGGGACCGCATCCTCGGAAGGCCACACTCACCAGGCCATCCAAGGAGACCACGATGTATCCCGCCATGAGCCAGTACCTGGCCCAGGCATACCAAGAGGACTTGCTCCGCCGCGCTCAGCGCGACAGGCTCGCCCGTCACCCCCGTCGCGGACGACCGGCTCATCCGCGACACGGCGCTCCCGAGTTGGCGGCGGCGCCGCGCCAGATTCCGAGCATCGAGGGCCGACAATCATGACGGCCAGGGCAATGGCCGGAGCCCGTCGACCGACCGGCATGGCGGGCACCGATGCCACCTACCGGAACCTGTTCGACTCGTTCGGCGCGGATAGGGATGGGCGCATTTCGCCGCTCGAGGTTCTCAGCCGGCTGGAGCGTAGCGGACTGCGGCCCGACGATCCACGGATCGCCGAGACAATGGCCGGTCTCGCCGGTGCCGACGGGGCATCCAGGCAGATCAGCTTTGCGCAGTTCAAGGCGATCGCCCGGCACAATAGCAGCCTGATCAGGCGCGCAGTCGAGGGCAATCTCGCCGTGCCCGACTTCGCCGCCCTAACCGCCGACATTGGCCGGATATATGACGAGCTGCTGCCGGTCACGTCTGGCGCGGTTGCGGACTACATCCCGCAACTCAAGCGCGTCGACCCCGATCAACTCGCGATCGCGGTATGTACCGTGGACGGGCAGCGGTTCTCGGCGGGCGAGGCGACGACCGCGTTCTGCCTGCAGTCGGTTTCGAAGACGGTGAGCTACTGCCTGGCTCTGGACGAGCACAGCACCGAGGCAGTGCACCAGCACGTCGGCCGTGAACCGTCCGGCCAGTCGTTCAACGAGCTGGCCCTGAACCCCAAGGGCCTGCCCCATAACCCGATGGTCAACGCCGGTGCGATCATGATCACCTCGCTGATCAGGTCGGCCGACGACATGGCCGACAGGTTCGACCACGTGGCCGCGACCTGGGAGCGACTGTCTGGCGGTCGGCGACCTGGTTTTAACAACGCTGTCTACCTGTCCGAGCGGCAGACTGCTGACCGGAATTTCGCGCTCGGCTATTCCATGCGCGAGAGCGGAGCCTTCCTGCCAGGCACCGACCTCGTGCGGACGCTGGAGTTCTACTTCCAGTGCTGCTCAATTGAGGTAGATGCCGAGATGCTGGCCGTAGCGGCCGCGTCACTCGCCAACGCTGGGGTCTGCCCGCTGACCGAGGACCCAGTGTTCACCCCGGGCGCAGTGCAGAGCTGCCTGTCGCTGATGTCCTCCTGTGGCATGTACGACTTCTCCGGCGAGTTCGCTTTCACTATCGGGCTGCCTGCCAAGAGCGGCGTGTCGGGGGCGATCATGCTGGTCATTCCCGGCCTGATGGGCATCTGCGTGTGGTCGCCCCGGCTGGACGAGCACGGCAACTCCGTGCGGGGCATCGAGTTCTGCCGCAAGCTGGTCGCCGAGTACAACGTGCACGTTTTCGACTCATTGGTCGCCAGCTCCGGCAGCACCAGCAAGCGGGACCCGCGCCGGAAGAAGAACCAGACCCAGACGGAAGCCGTGGTGGCCCTGACGTGGGCCGCCAGTCAGGGCGACCTGAACGAAGTGCGCGCGCTGATCGCCACCGGGGTTGAGCCCGGCACCGCCGACTACGACGGCCGCACGCCGCTGCACCTGGCGGCTGCTGAGGGTCAGCTCGAGGTGGTCCGCTACTTGCTGGAAGCTGGCGCAGACCCGGAGCCGACCGACCGCTGGGGCGGCACGCCACTCTCTGATGCCGAAGTCAACACCCACGCCGGCGTCGCAGAGCTGCTGCGCGATGCCGTCGGCCAGACAGCACAACCTTCCGGCAGCCAGGAGGAAGTAGCGGTATGAGCAACGTCATCGCAGCCAACGACACCGTCGTCGCCGTGCTGCTCGCGGACGGCTGGCACCAGGTCGTCCCTGGGTCGTTCTGGGTCGGGCCGCTGGGCCTGGGCGCCCACATGGAGCTAGCGAGGCCCGGATTCCGCTTCGACGAGACACGCGACGGCAGCCCACATCGCCCCGCTTCGGTCGCCGGGCCGCTGGACAGCATCATCGCGGTCAGGCAGGTGAACCGAGGCCTATCGCCCTCGCAGGACGCCGTCAGCATTGCCGGCGCGCGTGGCGGCCGCCGCGGCACACGACATCCCGCACTCGCACGATGCTGACGCCCACACGGGAAGCGACGCTCGCGACTGGCGCGGCGGGCCTCGGCACGCCATTGGCGCGTGAACTGCCAACCGACTGGATGGACGAGGCTGCCTGCCGCGGCACCGATCCCGACCTGTTCTTCCCCGACGGCGAGAGCAGGTCCGTCACGAACCAGGTGAGGACCGCCAAGATGATCTGCCGCGGCTGCCCTGTCAGCCTGACGTGCCTGGCGTGGTCGATCGACAGCCTCCAGGAATTCGGCATCTGGGGCGGCCGCACCGACGCCGAACGCCGCCAGCTGCGGCTGCGCAGCCGGAGGAGATGATCATGACTGCACTCGCGTCTCAGTTGTGCAGCCCGCTCACCAGCAGCGAAGTCGGGAGAAGGGCATCAGCGCCGCCGGGCTTCCTGGCCGCGTATCCCGGCTACGAGAGCACCGCGCTGCTTGACCGGCTCCGAGAGGCTGAATACGCCTACCTCGACGCTGGCCGCCACGTCTACCTCGATTACGCGGGTGCCGGCCTGCCAGCCCACATGCAGCTCATCGAGCACGCTGAGCGGATACAACGTCAACCGTTCGGGAACCCGCACTCGGAAAACCCGACCTCAGCTGCGTCGACAGAACTGATCGAGCGGGCGCGGCATGCCGTCCTCGCGCACTTCAACGCGCCGGCTGCGGAGTACGCGGCCATCTTCACGGCGAACGCCACTGCGGCGTGCCGGCTCGTCGGCGAGGCCTACCCATTCGGGCCTCGAACTCGGCTCGTGCTGACCAGCGACAATCACAACTCGGTGAACGGCATCCGCGAATTCGCCAGAGCCCGCGGCGCAGTTGCCCACTACGTGCCGTTCTGCTCAGCCGATTTGCGCGTCGATGATGACGCTGTCCGGCAAGCACTGGCCAACCGGAAGGGCGTTCCCATGGAAGCGGTCTGGCGAGCTGCCGGGCGCCAGGTGACTCCCTGGGCCGACCGCCGGGCGCGCGCTCGTCGGCAGCGCCCGTCCTCGGCCCAAGGGGCCGCCCGCCGACGTGGATTGCTGGCCTACCCGGCACAGAGCAACTTCAGCGGTGTGCAGCATCCCCTGCGCTGGATCGAGATGGCACATGAACAGGGTTACGACGTGCTGCTGGACGCGGCAGCCTACGTGCCGACGCACCGGCTGGACCTATCTGAGGTCAAGCCCGATTTCGTCCCCGTCAGCTGGTACAAGGTGTTCGGATATCCGACCGGAGTCGGCTGCCTGATAGCGCGGCGGGAGGCGCTGGCACGCTTGCGGCGGCCCGCGTTCGCGGGCGGGTCGGTGTACCTGGCCGGTGTTCAGGGCGACTGGCACACACTTCGCCCGGGCGAGGAGGGATTCGAAGACGGCACGCCCAGCTTCCTGCAGATACCTGATCTGGAGGCCGGGCTAGCGTGGGTCAACGGCATCGGGATAGACCAGATCCACCTGCGGGTGATGAGTCTGACCGGCTGGCTCATCGACCGTCTCGCAGAGTTGCGGCATGGCAACGGTCAGCCAATGGTTCGCCTCTACGGGCCAGCCAACACCCGCGACCGCGGCGCTACAGTCACCTTCAACCTTCTCGACCCAGGCGGGCACGTCATAGACGAACGTCACGTCGCCCTGACCAGCGCGGCGGCACGAATCTCCATCCGCACTGGCTGCTTCTGCAATCCAGGCGCGATCGAAGCGGCTTCTGAGCTGAGCAGGCAAGTTCTGCGCGCCGCCGCGCGCGCACGCCCCCAGACGATGGACCAGTACAGAGAACTCCTTGGTCTGCCCAGCGGCGGCGCCCTCCGCGCCTCGCTCGGCATCGCGTCCAACGTCGCCGATGTGGAACGCTTTCTGGCATTCATAGCGACGGTCTACCGAGACCGTGTTGTCGACACCGCCGGGCTTACACCGCGCCAAGGTTGTTAGCCCCCGGCTTCCCCCGCGCGGTTATCAGCGCACGTCAAGCCCGGGGTTAGCTGGCCCGGCGCTGATCGACAGCATGCGAAGAGGGGCGGCGCACGCCGGCGCCGTCCCTCTCGGGGCTAGGGTCTGAGCTGGCCTAATGGAGCACGAGCACGCTCTCGTCCTCGGTCGGAGTCGGCAGCTGTGCCGCCCCGGTCGATGGCGTCTTGGTCGGAGTTGGAACGCGAGAGCGCTCCAGGATCTGGCGAATCTGGTCGCGCATATAGAGGACGCCGGCGCCCTCGATGGACAGTGTGAGTGCGACGGAGATGCTGACCAAGATGCCGAGCGCGAGGAGAACGGTGTACAGGGTCTGGATGCTGGTCATCGGAGTTTTCCTTCCGGTGGCGAGTTCGCGCACGGCCCCGGGTATCACAATGACGGCCGATATCAAGCGCGTCAAGCCGTCCCGATGAGTGGGAGTCTCAGCGTGGCCGCATAGCCGATCACACACGCGGTGGCGTCGCAGTTGCCGCCTGCTGCGAACGCTCGGTCCTTTCCCGGCCGGCTTCAGCGACGTCAGGTGCGGGTGCGCCGACCTTCGCCTCGCCCTCCGACAGCCCGCGTCGCTGGCGCTCCAGGCTCAACCTCAGCATTTCTTCCGTAACGTGCGGAGCATTGTGCCGGGCCGCGCTTACCGCCGCAGAGATGACTGCCAGCTTGATGTCGCGCCCGCAGACGCCGTCGATCGCCGCGAGGTTATCGATATCGAGTGAGGGATCCACGGGCAGCGAACTTGGGAGGTGCAGTTGCCAGATGGCCCGGCGCGCGTCGAAATCGGGCAACTCGAAGTTGACGTGCAATAGCCGGGAGTCGATCGCCTCATCGTAGCTGTGCGGCAGATTGCTCGCGAAGATCACCAAGCCATCGAAGCTGTCGAGTGCCATAAGCAACTCCGTTCGCATCGAGTTGATCGCGCTCTCGGCTGCTTGCTCAGGCTGAGCGAATCGGCGCGACAACAGCGACTCGGCTTCGTCGATGAATATTATTGCATTCTCGCGGCGAGCGGATTCGAACAGCCCGGCCAAATTCTTCGGACCTTGCCCATGGTATTTGCTCTCCAAGTCAGATAGCCGACTAAGAAGGATCATCTTCTCCAGATAGCTCGCAGCTGCGTGGGCTGCCATCGTTTTGCCTGTTCCCGGTGGCCCGCGGAAATTAACGGCGATCGACGGATGCGGCTCGATGCTTCGCAGTCCCCAGGTATCGAATACGACAGGAGACACCTTTACGAACTCGATGCAGTCCAACAGCCGTTCGCGAGTACTGAGGGGAAGTATCAGCTGATCCAGCTGGTAGTTCGGCTTGATCGGTACGAACTCTATGCGCTGTTCTTTGTCATCACTGGCGGTGCCGGCGGTCAAGTCTTGCGGGGCTTGACTGATCTGGCCCAACGGCTTCTGCGCGCCGTACCGAGCGACCAGCTGAAACGGCTCCGCTCCGTGCCGCCAACCTACCTCGCTGAGGAGTTTCGCGATCTTAGCTCGCACGTGGTCGGCCTCCCTAGCAGGAACGCCAGGCATGCTGCCTTCAAAGCTGATCTGCGACGGGTTAGAACTGTACACGGATGACTCCTTTGCCCGCCGTAAGCGTGTCGGCTAGCCATCGCCTTCTGGGTATGCGCTTACGGCTTCGTCATCGATTTCGTTATTAGCTAGGCCAGCGCTTCCAGCACCTCATCCAAGTCTTCGTCATAAAAGCCTTCGATGATTCTTGTGGACTCGGTCCTGTCTCCAACTTAGGCCCGCGCAACCAGTTGCCCAGTCCGCGCCCGTGCGGCCTGTTCAACGGACAGGCCCACGGCGAGGTTCAAGAACGAGGGCCATGACCTGCGGTTATTACCGCACGTCAAGCCCGGTGACGGCCCTGCCGATGATCATGCGCTGGATCTCCGACGTGCCTTCGAAAATAGTGAAGTTCATGGAGGTGCCAGCAGTTTCCGCAGGTAGATGGCCTGTCGGAGGGCCGCTTGTCAGCACGAACTCAGCACCGCGATCCCGTCCACGCGCGGGCGATCCTGGCATCGACCAAGACCTCCTGTCGCATCGGATTCCTCATGACGCCTCGCTGGCGACCCTCTCCCGCGAGACACGCCACCGGAAGGAAAAGTAGGGGCCGGGTCGAGTCATCATTCGTCGTCGGCTTGCCACCGGCGGAAGAGCTCCATGAAGTCCTGGCGCATCTGCGGGGTCAGGTCGTCGGGTGTTATCCGTCCGGTCAGGTCGATGGTGGCGCGCATCTGTGCGAGGTATTCGGGGCAGTGCGGGCAGCCGGCCAGGTGCCGCTCGAAGCGCTTGCGGTCACGGCGGCTGAGGGCGCCCTCAAGGTAGTCCGTCACCAGCTCTACCAGTTTCTGGCAGGCAAGGTCTGCTGGCAGGGAGGGCAGCCGCAGTCTGGGCATCATGGCCTCCCGAATTCTGACTCGAGCACCTGGCGCAGTCGGCTGCGGCCGCGGTGCAGCAGGACGCGCTGGTTGGCCTCGGTAAGGTCCAGCACGTCGCACACCTCGCCGCTGGTGAGCCCTTCGACGTCCCGCAGGGTGACGACCTCGCGCTGCTGGGCCGGCAGGTCCATGATGGCCGAACGCACGCGACCTGCCATCTGCTGTGCGATGAGCCGGTCATCGACGAGGTCGACCCAGTGCTCTGGCGGCAGCGACCAGCTGCCGGACGGATCAAACCTGGCCGGGTCCACCGCAGCCGCGGGATCTGGCACCGCCATTGCGCGGCGCTCGCGCTCGCCCGCAGTCCGGGCCCGGTTGACCAGGATGCGGAACAGCCACGTTCGCACCGAAGATCGTCCCTCGAATCGGCTCACGCCGCGCAAGACGGCGAGCCAGGTGTCCTGCACTACCTCTTCGGCAACTGCCTGGCTTGGCACGTACCCTGCGGCCAGGCGCAGCATCGACGGCCGGTACCGGCTGATCAGGGTGACGAAAGCCTGCTCGTCACCGGCTCGCAGGCGGTCCAGCAGCGGGGCATCGGGATCAGGCTGCGTGATTGTCAGGGCAGCTGCCTCACGGCATGGTCGTGGTCTGGATCCATGGCTTGTTCATCCTTGCTTGCTGCGCCGCTGAGCGTGGCGGTTAGCTGCGAGCGGGCCCGGCGCGTCCGCGCCGAAGGCCATACGGCCTGAGGGATCGGCCGCGCCGGGTCCGCAGGTCTCAGCTGGCGACGATGCCCTCGCCGCCGGCCGCATCCGGGACGGTGACGCTGCCGACCTCGGTGAGCGCGCCATTGGCGCCGACGGCGAACTCGTCGACAATCCCGCTTCCGCCGGCCTGCACGTACAGGTACCGCCCGTCCGGCGTTGGGGCCGAGTCGACGGTGCCCGCATCAGTGCCTGTCTGGCCAAGCGGGGTGAGCGTACCGCCAGTGTCAGCGACGCTCGACACGGTCGCGCTGCCGGCGTTGGAGGCGAACAGCGTGCCGCCGATGGCCGTTACCCAGCAGGTGGCTGCCTGGCCGGTTGCCGCCGTGGACAAGACCGTGATCGTGCCCGATGCGCTGAGCGCGAAAGTCGCCAGCGCATTCGTTCCCGCCTCGGCGATCACCAGGTTGCCCGCCGGGTCGAAGGCGATAGCGAACGGCACCGTGCCCGGCTCTGCGTTCTGCACCGGTGTCGCACTCAGGTAACCGTGCGGCCCGACGCCGAAGACATCGACGTTGTTGCCGTTGGCCTTGGTGGTGACGACCAGCTGAGTCCCGTCCGGCGAGAACGCCACCTGGCCGGGCGTGTTGGTGAACTGAGGCGCCGCGTTGGGGTCGAGCCCGAGAGGCCGGCCCGATCCGGGCAGCGGGATCAGGAACCCGAAGGCCATCCGGTAGCCGTGAACCGAGCCGCCGTTCAGCGCATTGAGCACATACACCAGGCCGCCGCGGATCGCCGCGCTGACCGGGAACAACCCGCCGGAACTGATGACCTGGCGGAGCCGGAGCCGGTCGCCGTGCGCGCCAAATACCGAGATGGTATTGCTGCCGGCGTTAACCGCGATCAGAACACTGCCGTCCGCCGACAGCACCAGCGAGCCCTGCGAGGCCAGGTGATCAACGACCGAGCCCGACAGGATTCCGCCGAGTCCGCCGGTGGGATAGGCGCCAGCCTGGCTCAGCGTCCCGCCTGGCTGCCGGTCGTAAGCGATGACCTGGTTCCCTGCCGGGTTGTCAGTCTGCACGAACACTGTTCCGCGCCCACCGGGTAATCCGGATCCGGATCCGTCGCTGGATGCCGGTTGCCCGGTCGCGGCCAGCGCCGGGGTGGCCAGCGCCGCCAGCAGAGCAGCTGCTAGCACCGCGGCTCCGCCGAGCCGGCTTGCTGATCTCATGTGTTACCTCCTCGTCGATGTGCCCGTGCGGCGCCCGCCGGTGCGGGCTCGCACATGCACAGTCCCGGCGAAGGCCAGCGCGTTACACCCGAGTCGCCGAAAACTCACGCCGATTACCTGCTTTCAGGACACGTCTCTGTCACGGCAGCTGCACAGGTGCGCGCCGGGCGGCGCGCCGCCCTAGCTCGCTCTTTCCCGGCCAACTCGGCGTCCGGAGCGGTGACTTGTGCCAGTCAAATCTCAGTGGTCTTGGCGCTGCGACGGGCAACTTGCGGCACGCTGGACGCTCAACAGTGGAATTAGGAGCGCTGCAACGCAGGAGGCCAGATGAACGCCGTCATCGGACAGGTCAGCCAGCTGCTGCATGCGGCTGGTGAGACTCATCATCGCGTCTTCCGGATTGTCGATGGCGCCGACGACGACTGGGCGAGCTGGTACGCCAACTGGCTCGTGACCTTGTCCGAGCTGCCCTCCCTGCTTGGCACCAATCCCGTCCGAAGCGAGCTGACATATCTGCTCGTTGGTCTCGACAAGGACTACACCGCCAGCCATCCAGGCGAGCCCTGGGAGGACTACTATGCGCAGCGGATCGTTGATCATTTCAGATCCTCGAGATCATGAATGAGCAACATCGGGTGCGGGAACGCGATCGCATCCGCTGACAGGCCCGCCGAGCCAAACCGCGCCGACAGGTCAGTTCCCCAGGTAGCCACATAGCCTGATGGGTCGGCGTTTGCCCCCACCAGGGCCGCGAGCGTGGCAGCCAGCAGCACGGCTGCGCTTCCGTCTCGGTCCGCTGGAACCAGCGCAGCGGCGTCATGCTGCTCCGCGCCCACACTGTGCGGAGCGAGAACCGCGATGCCAGATGACCCGGCTCGGTCATTGCCCGCCCGGCCCTGAGCGCGGCCGCTTGCCGACGCGGTCGATGATCGCTGCGCCGGCGGCCGCGGCCGCCGCGACGATGGTGGTTGCGGCGATGAATGCCAGGTGGGTGCTGGTTGCCCAGATCCGGTCGGGCACCCCGAGGAAGACGGCCAGACCGCACGCCCATGCGCCGGTGGTAGACGCCGCCCGCCACCGTCCGGTGAGCAGGGCGATGCACGGCCCGATGACGAGCAGCCCGATCAGGATCACCCGGTGGCCGGTTGCGGCGTCGATGGCGGCGACCGCGGAAACAGCGATCATACTCGCGGCCCACAGCCGCCGGGCGGTCCAGCCGGGCAGCAGCGATGCGCGGCGCGATTCGGTGCCCGAAGTCAAGCAGCCAGCTGCCTGCTGCCCGTTCAGTGACGGCGGCGACCGGTCAGCCAGGCTGCGATGACGGCTTCCGCCGCCCTGCGTCACGGCCGCTGCCAGCGGCACTGCCGCCAGGACGCCCAGCCCGATAACCAGGGCGGTGCCGTCTGGCTCGGCGTAGCCGCTGATGATGAGGCTGGCGGTGAATGCGGCGTACGCGGTGATGATCGCGGCACCCTCCAGGCGGCCAAGGCCCTGGTGCCGCCAGGCCAGCGCGAGCACGGCCAGCGTGAAGCCTGCGTACCAGGCCGTGACCAGCAATGCCTGCCCGGACGGTGCGCCCAGGCCGACAATGGTGCCGGGCAGCAGCAGCCCCGCGATGACGTTCAGGGTGTTGCTGTTCAGCGCCGTGCTGAGTGTCGCGGCGCCTCGGCCGCGGCCGGCCAAGTACACGGCGGCGACCGCGTTGGGGAGACTGGTCACCGCGGCCAGCACCAGCCCGCCGGTGATGATCTCCGGCACGCCGAGGGACCCGCCGAGGCTGGAGGCAGCGCGTTCCATCGTGATGCTCGCGAGGATGACCACGACCAGCGCCGCCGCGGCTGCCGTCGCGTCACTCCACCGCCCGCGGCGCGGCCGGATGGCCTGCTCGAGTTCTTGTTCCTCCTCGGCGACCGCCGACACCAGCCAGGCCCGCCATCGCGCGGGGAGGCGCAAGCCCTGGCCGCGTGTCCCCAGGACCGCGACATACAGCGCGAGCACCCCCCCTGCGAGCACCAGGCCGGCCAATGGCGGCACCGCGCCGAGGACCACCAGCGCGCACACCACCGCGACCCAGACCGCTACGGTCCCGGTGAGGGCCACGACCCTGCGGTGCAGGCCGATCCGGCCGGCGACGACCGCGCCGAGACCCAGCAGGGCCGCGAGGTTGAAGACATTCGAGCCGAGCACCACGCCCGCACCGATCCGCTGCTGGTGGCTGGCCAGCGCCGCAATCGCGGCGGTGACCTCCGGCGCGTCAGCGGCCAGCGCCGCGACCATGCCGAGCAGCGCCTCGGACAGGCCCAGCCGCTCGCCGATCCGCTCCAGCCGGGACACCAGCAGCCAGCTCATGAGCAGACTGGCCGCCGCGCCGGCCGCGAACGCGACAACCGTGAGCACGAATATCCCTTCCCGCAACTGTGCGCGCGCTATTGCTAGCCGCGCGCGGGCACCCGCACCGGCGCGGGCCGGAATCAGCCGGCCGGCTATCCGGTCAACGGGCAGTCCCGGACGCGCTGGCAGCGCTGTAGGCGTGCCCGACCTGCTCGGCCAGCGCGACCGCGACCAGCAGCGCCCGCGCCGCCGGCCTCGCGCCAGGCCTTGGCCGCATCAGGAACCGGCCGTAATACTGGTCGTTGCCGAACACCCGCAACTCCAGCTCGGCGGGCAGGCCCGCCTGCTCGATATCCCAGGTGCGCTGGCCGTCGACGATGCTGCCGTCGGACTCCAGCCGCGGCGGATGGCTGCGCAGCGAGCCGTACTCAAACCGCCACTCCTGCAGGTCCAGCAGGCCGGCCAGCAGCTCACCGACGTGCTCCGCGACCGCCTCAGGTGAGCGGGAGGCCTGCGCGAGCGCAGCCGTACCGTGCAACGTCGCCAGGTAGCCCTCGCCGGTGACCGCGGTGACTTTCAGCCGTCTCGCCCACGCTGCCAGCTGCGACACCGCCAGCCCCGTCACCAGCAACAGGACAGCAGTGGTCGCATCGTCGCTGCTGCGGATTGTCAGCCGGTAGTACGGCAGGGTGAAGAAGAAGTCGAACCACACCGCCGCACCCACCGCGGCCAGCGCGCCCGCGACCCTGTTGCCCGCGGCGGCAACCGCGACCACCACCACAACCAGCAGCAATGCGACGTTGGTGTTCGACCAGCTGGCCCGGAACGGCAGCAGCACGCCCGACACAGCCAGCGGCCCGGCAAGCGCGGCGGCGAGCGCCCACAGGTCGCGCTCCGCGTAGCGCCGCGGCCCGGCGCGCGTCGTGACGGCGGGCGCCGGAGCAGCCCGGTCGGGGCTGCCAGGGCCGTTGCCAGCGGGCGTCGTAGAACTGGGCGCTGTGCCGGAGGGTGCGCGCGTCATGTCCGGTGCTCCTGCCGCGGAGCCCGCGGGCTCCGGTCGTCGGATAACTTGCGCCGACCAGGCTTCCCGGCTCACCTGTACCAATTCTAGGGTGCCGCCGCCGGCGCCGCCATCGGCTGCCGCCGGCCAGCTGTCACCGGCCGGGAGACCGCTGGTCCGCCTGGACCTGCGCGGGTGTGACGGTCCGGTGCCGCAGCCGCGACGTAATCCAGGACCGGCCGAGCTCGACAGCCAGTTTGCGGGGCCGGGACCAGCACCACCGGGCAGCGTGCCCTCGCCACGCAGTAGCGGACAGCGCGGCAGCGGGCCGCGCGCCGGACCGGACCGCCATGTCCCGCGCCGATCACGAGCACGTCACCGGAATGACCGGCGATGCTGACCAGGACCCACCCGGGTGGCCCTCGCTCGACCTGCGGCAACACGCCGGGCTCTGGCGGCGATCCGCCCCACACCGCCGCCAGGGCATCGCTCAGCCGCTGGCAGGCCATCTCTCGCCAGGCGCTTGCATAAGCCCGGCGGCTGGCTGAGCGCACGCCGCCCGGTCACCACCTGGTGGCTCCCAGGCAAGGACCGGCGCCATCACGGCGTCGTGCGCGACAGCGACGTACTCCGCGTACCGCAGCGCGGCCAGGCTGCCCGGCGAGCCGCTGACCCCGGCGACCACCCGTGCTACTCCCGACATGACAACCGCCCGGCCCGCAGCTTTCGCGACCGCGGCCGATCCGGCGGCCGCGCTGGCTCAGGCTCAAGGATTGATGCAGCGACGGCTGGGCGCGGCGCGCTGCGTGCGGTGACGCTACAACTAGTCATCCCGGATCCCGGCGGGCAGAAACTCATCCAGCTCTTCCGCCGATCAGGCTTCCCGGCTCGCCTGCGACCAAGGCTAGACCCGGCGCAGGCGGCTGCCAACCTGCGCGGTCACGGTAACGGGTCAGCGAGCGCCTCGATCGCGCCAGCCGCTGGGCGGGCGCCGGACCGCGGCGATCCCCAGGTCGGTCAGGTCAGGCTGCATGTCGTCCTGCGTGTCCCGCTCGCCAAGCCAGGTGATCAGCATGTAGGTCCATAGCTGAGCCGAGGAACTCCACAGCCGGTGCACTGCGCGGCGTCAGGGCCAGCGAGGACATGCCGGTGACGTAGGCGACGATCCAGATGGTCCACATGGCGGCCGCGGCCATCGCCGCGCGCTGCGGCCGGGGCAGCGGTGTGGCAGGGCTCAGGCCTGCAATGGCCAGCCACACGCCCAGCCCTGCCCCGGCGAGCGTGACCAGCTCTGCCGCAGCCAGCACCGGGTAGCGAGCCAGCGCGTCCAGAACCGCGGGCAGCCGCCAGATGATAACCAGCGCCACGAACGGAACCAGCCGCCATGCGGCCGCACGAGCCGGCGGCACAGGCCGGCGGGCAGGCTCGCCGGTGCGACGGCGCGAGGCGGCGTAGCGGCGTGGCGTGCCCAGGATCAGGAGGCCGGGCGCCAGGACGGCGAATACCGAGAACTGCAGTGCCTTCACGAACGCGTACTGGCGCGCGTAGGTGGCGGCGGGCGGCAGCACGGCCAACAGCGCGAGCAAGACGGCCACGACAGCCAGCCACGGCCGCGCGCACTGCACAGACCGGGCCGTCTTGGCACGCCAGCTAGTGGGCGTGTGCCAGCGGGTCATTGTCGCCCTGCCATAAGCGAGGCGCCCGTACCTCGGCGTGGCGACGGACCGTCCTGCAATACGTGCGAGCCGGGCGGGCGGCTGCCCGGGCGGTCTCGTCTGCAGCGGACTCCCGACTCACGATGACGCCGTCTCCCAGGCGGCCCTCGCCGCGTACGATCCGGTCGTCGACGATGGCGTCGGCCCACAAAACGAAGGGCTGCCCGGCTGCGAAGAACGCTTCTGGTTCTTCGGCCAGCAAGCGGACGCGCACGACGGCGTGGACTGGACCTCCGTGCGACGGTGACCCGCCGATCATGACAGCGGCGGGGAACCACATGCCGTCGCAAGGCTGAACGACGCACTGAGGACGTGTTCCTTCGAGGAGGCAGCGCGCGGCGTCTGCGCGCGCAGGCGAGTCGAGCGCGACCATGGCCCCGAAGTTGTATTCCTTCACTGTGATCACTCCGCTGTTTCCGGCCGGTGAGCCCCCCGCCAGGCTCACCGGCCGGGAGGTCAGGCCGGCCTGAGGTGCCTGCTGATTCCCTCGAGCAGGTAGTGCAGGCCCTCGATGAACTGCCCGGCGGTGGTATAGGCCGCGAGCTGCTGGGCGAGGCTGCTGACCTCGCCGGTGTCGGGAACCCAGCCGGCCCGGGAGGCTTCCAGTGCCGCGAAGCCGATGGTGTAGGTGTGGAGGGCGCCGTATGCGCTGCGGGCTGCCTGCTCGTCCAGCCCGGCCCGCCGCAGCACGCTCATCATGGCGTCCATCCGCTCGACCGCAGCCGGTGACACGACCGGATGCCGGAGGTAGACGTGCAGGGCGGCGGGCTGGCTGACCAGAAACTCCCGGAGGCTGGCCGCAGCCCCGGCGATCCATTCCTGCCAGTCGTCCTCGTCTGCAGCCGGCCGCCAGACCGGAGCGAGGAGCCGGCTGACGACCTCGTTCAGGAGGTCGTCCTTATCCCGGATGTGCCGGTACAGCGACATGGGCGCGACGCCGAGATCGGCTGCCAGGCTGCGGATCGACAGCTCCTCATAGCCGCCCGCCTCAACGACCGTGACGGCCGCGTCGATGATGTCCCCGCGGGACAGCGACCCCCACGGCGCGCGGCCGGCTGACAACTCGTCCTTGTGCTGCCCGGAGGGCCCGGAGGCTCGGGCTGGCTCACCCATGCCAGCCAGCGTACTCCTGATTGCGTACGCGTACGCGTATAGTCGAGGTTGTGTACGCGTACGCATCTCTCAAGCCCCAGCCGGCCGTCGGGGGCAGCCCATGCTGAATGCTGGCCAGGAACTTCGCGCCGATAACCGCCAGTCTGGGCAGCCGCGGCGTGCCGCTGCTGCGCGCTTCGCGGGCTGGCTGCGGGGGTCGCGGGCCGGGCTGTTCGTCATCGCGGTGGTGGTGGGCGCCGGGTCGGGGCTGGGCGCGGTAGCGTTCCGGTACCTGATCTCCTTCTTCACCTGGCTGGCGACCGGCCACACCCAGTTCGGCCAGGCCGGCTACACCGGGAGCAGCCACCTGCCGTGGCTGGGGCTGGCGTTCTTCGTGCTGATCCCGGCAGCTGGCGGGATCATCTACGGGCCGCTGATCTACCGGTACGCCCGTGAGGCACTCGGCCACGGGGTACCCGAGGTGATGATCGCCGTCGCCGAGAACGGCGGCCGGATCCGGCCCCGGGTCTCAGTGGTCAAGGCCCTGGCCTCCGCGCTGTGCATCGGCACCGGCGGGTCAGTCGGCCGGGAAGGCCCGATCGTGCAGATCGGCTCGGCCCTGGCCTCCAGCCTCGGCCAGTGGGCCAGGATGCCGGAGAACCGGATGCGGATCCTGGTGGCCTGCGGCGCCGGCGGCGGCATCGCCGCCACCTTCAACGCCCCGATCACCGGGGTGTTCTTCGGCGTCGAGATCATCCTGCGGGAGTTCTCCGTCGAGGCCCTGTTCACCGTCATGCTGTCGGCGATGATCGCCGACGTCGTCGCGATCCCGTTCCTCGGCGACCGGCCGTTCCTGTCCGGGTTCCCGGCCGGCATCGCGCTGCATCACCCCAGCAGCTACCTGCTGGTGGCCGTGCTGGCGGTGATCGCCGCCTTGATCGGGCTGCTGTTCAAGACCGTCGTCTACAAGACCGAGGACCTGTGGGATTACCTGTGGAAGGGCCGGCCGGAGTGGGCCCGCCCGGCGATCGGCGGCATCGCTCTCGGCCTGCTGCTGCTCGCGCTGCCGCAGATGTACGGCGTCGGCTACCCGGTCATGTACAAGACCACCGCCGGCCAGTACGCGCTGTGGTTCCTGATCCTGCTGGCCTTGGCCAAGATCGCCGCGTGCAGCCTGACCATCGGGATCGGCGGCTCCGGCGGC
>DASQIW010000055.1:0-3593 GCA_035631375.1 Streptosporangiaceae bacterium | reverse complement strand
CGGTGGCGACGAGCCCGAGCGCGATCAGGCCACCGGATACCACGCCCAGGAAGACGCTCGCCCGGCTGGCCGACTCGGAGATCGTGGCGGAGCGAGCACCCTGCAGCGCGAAGTGCTCGGTGGTCACGAACGTGACCGCCGAGGGGCGTGGGTCGCCACCAGCTAGGTCAGGCTTGCTGCCTCGGTCAGCGTTGTCCACGAGCTTCCGCCTCCGATCTACACGCAGGCCGCCCGGTCGACTGGTCTGGTGCGAACCTACATCCCCGTTCCGCGGGACCAGTCGATGCCAGCAGGAGAGTCCTCGCCTCTGTCGCAGCCGAGTGCGCGAAGATTGAGGCCGTGACCAGTGCCTCTCAGTACTCCCCTGACGGCGTCCCCGTCGTTTCGCTCGGTGCCAGTGGCCTGCAGGTCAGCCGGATGGCGCTCGGCTCGTGGCGCACCTTCGAGCGGATATCAAGAGACCAGGGTCTTGCCGTCATGCAGGCGGCCCGTGACGCAGGCATCACGTTCCTGGACGACGCCAGGTACAACGACGAGACGGGCACGGCGCCGATCCCGACCGGATACTCCGAGGTGGTGTTCGGCGAGCTGTTCAGGGCGGCCGGCTGGCGGCGCGATGAGGTAGTGGTCGCGAACAAGCTCTGGTGGGAGTTCTGGCCCGACGAGACGCCAGACGACGAGCTGGCCGGGTCGCTGACCCGGATGGGGCTCGATCACGTCGACCTCATCTATTCGGACGCCCCGCCCGCCGGTGTGCCGCTTGCCGATGTTGTCGGGATGGTCGCGAGGCTGATCACCGCCGGGAAAGCGCGGGCGTGGGGGGCATTCAACTGGCCTGCGGCCGAACTGGAGCAGGCATGGCGGATCGCGGAGCTCACTGGAGTGCCAGGACCGACCGCGACGCAGCCGCCCTACAGCCTGGTGCTCCGCGAGGTGGTCGAGGACCCGGAGCTGGGAGAGGTGGCCGGTCGGCGCGGCATCGCTATCGTCGCGTCGTACGCGCTCGCGGGCGGTGTTCTCACGGGCAAGTACTCGGCCGGCCAGCAGGCTGGCCGGGCGGCCGGGCAACTGAGCACGCCGCGGTATGCCGCCGGTGTTGCAGCTGGCCGCGAGCTGGTCGCGCTAGCCGCCGAGCTCGGGCGGGATCCTGCGCAGCTCGCGCTCGCCTTCGCTCTGCTGAACCCGTCGGTCACGACCGTGTTGTTCGGTGCGACATCACCAGCTCAGGTCGTCGCGAACCTCGGAGCGCTCACGGTGGCGGGCGAGCTGACAACCGAGGAGGTTGCACGGCTGCGGGCGATCGGCCGCCCGGTCGTGGCCGGCTGAGGGAAGGTCGTCGGCCTTACCGCAGGCTGAGCCCTGCGGCCCATCCGGCGAGACGACCCACGACGCCACTCGTCAACCCCTCGGCCGGGTCGATGTCGACGATCAGCGTCGGCACGCCGCGCTCCTCCGCCCAGGCGTAGTGGTCGGGCCGGTGCTCGTCGTCGATCCACGCACACGGCCGACGGCCGACCGCCTGGATGACGGCGGGCAGCTTGCGGAAGAACAGATCCCGCCCGCTCAGCGGGAATTCGACGACGGGCAGTTCGGGCAGGGAGAGAACGGGGCAGATCAGCCGGTTCGCCCGGTGCTCCCACGCTGTCGCCCACACCAGTTCATACACCTGCGCGAGGGACTGGAGCAGCTCACCGTGACCCGGCGACAGCAGCACCCGCTCGCCTGGGAAGAAGTTGTACTCACCGTAGCCAGGCGGGCAGTCTTTGGCCATCCAGGGATTCAGCACGCCATCGACGTCGACGAGCAGGACAGGCCGCGGATCGGTGCCGTCGAGGATCACCGGGCGCCCGCCTTTGCCGTCAGCCTGCCATCCCCACGCGCCTTGACGTCGGCGCGGCGCGTGCGCAGACCGTCGAACGCGACAGCGCACACCGCGTCAGCGAGCTCGGTCGCGCCATCCGCGCCCTCCGCGCCGTCCGCGTTGGCCCGGCTGGTGGCCCCCGCGCCCTGCCGCCCCGGCCGATACCACTCGACCAGAGAGTTGACGAGACCGAACAGCAGCCGCGCCGTGATCGCGGGATCGACGTCGGGCCGGATGTCACCGTCACGCTCGGCTTGCCCGACGAGATCGGCGACGATCTTGTCGAATTCCCGGCGGCGCGCGAGCGCGCTCTGTTCAGTGGCGGTGTTCCCCCGGGCGCGGACCAGGAGCGTGACGCACGGAAGCTGCTCGGCTAGCACCCGGACACTGCCGCGGACGAGCTGCTCCAGCCGCTCGATTGCCGGGGTCCCGGCCGCCGCCATCACCTCGTCCGCGACGGAGAACAGGCCGTCCAGCGCCCGGTCGAGCGCCAGCGCAAGTAGCTGTTCCTTGCTGTCGACGTGGTAGTAGATCGAGGACTTGGAGATGCCGAGCCGCTGGGACAGATCTTCCATGCTCGTACCGTCGTAGCCGCGCTCATTGAAGACGGCGACCGCCACCGACAGCAGGGATTCGAGGTCGTAGCCGGGCCGCCCGCGGCGCCCTGGCCGGGTGGCCGCAGGAAGCGCCGGGCGTTTCCGGCTGTCCTGGCCGCTCACCATGTAACGCACCTTAACGTACCGAACGGCCGGTCAGAAATTGCCCACGCGGGTCGACGGCTCGATGGAGGTCAGGCCTCTCCGCTCCCGGATCGCGCCTGGCCTCGTGCAGCCTTCCTGCGGGCGTCGGCCAGCAGGTGACGCGCGGCGACGATGAACTGCGCATCAGTCAGCGCGTACGGGTCCTCGTCGCTGCCGACGAGCCGGGCGCTGGCCCTCACCTGTCCTAACGTGATCGTGATCGTCCAGCCCGCATTGCCCCCTGTCTGACGATCGACTGCCACGCCAACGCTGCCCTCAGGTGCGAGTCGCCTTATCTCGCCGGCCACCAGGCGCGTCAGCCGTGCTCTGCGATCCTCAGGCATGCATTGACGCTACAGGCCGGTGAAGGCGCTCAGGAACCCGTCGGCGCTCGCCAGGGAGAGTATGCTGCCGATATACCAACCGAACGATCGGTTTATGCGCGAGCGGAGCTGCCCATGACCGGAGCGACCGCAGGCCAAGGCAACGGCACGACGGGATCTGATTCGGCCAGTGCCGGCGTGGTTGGGCCGGACCTCGGGGCGCTGGAGCGCTACTTCGAGGACACCGTCGCCAGCGAGCGCCGGATCGAGCCACGGGACTGGATGCCGGACGCCTACCGCAAGACGATGATCCGCCAGATCGCCCAGCACGCGCACTCGGAGATCATTGGAATGCAGCCCGAGGGCAACTGGGTGACTAGGGCGCCGTCGCTGCGCCGGAAGGCCATCCTGCTGGCCAAGGTGCAGGACGAGGCTGGCCACGGCCTCTACCTCTACAGTGCCGCCGAGACACTGGGCGCCGACCGCGAGGACCTGACGAACCGCCTCATCACGGGCCAGCAGAAGTACTCCTCGATCTTCAACTACCCGACGCTGACGTTCGCCGACGTGGGAGTCATCGGCTGGCTCGTGGACGGCGCGGCGATCTGCAATCAGGTCCCGCTCTGCCGGTCGTCCTACGGCCCGTACGCGCGGGCGATGATCCGCATC
>DASQIW010000054.1:0-11542 GCA_035631375.1 Streptosporangiaceae bacterium | reverse complement strand
GGCTCGTCTCGCTATCCCAACGCCCTGGGAAGGGGAATTCCCCGCTGGGCGCCTGGCGGCTGGGTTGCGCAGGACCGCAGCCCGGTGGCAGCCGGACCGCAACCAAGGAGGGTTGTGCTCGTTCGGTGCGGCCGACCGGCGGCCGCCGGAACTGAAGGATCATAGCCATGCCGATGCGATCAAAGCTGACGTCCAGAGGCGGCGCAGCAGGGCTGGCGTTCACCGCCTGCGGCTCAGGGAGCGGGCATGCCGGCGGGGCGCGCCCAAGCCATGCGACGGCGTTTTCGCGGCTCTCCGTGGGTGCCCGCACCGCGGTGGCCGCGACGCTGATGTTCGCGGCACTGCTGGCAACTGGCGGCCGGGCCGCAGGTGCCTCAGCGGCCGGCCGCCATGCCACGGCGCGAGTGGCGAGCCGGGCCGCGGCGGGCAGGTCATGCAGGCCAACCGTGACGCGGCTGCCCGACCTGGGCCACGGCGGCGGCGCAGTCGCATTCAGCGGCGGCACCATCGTCGGCGAGGTTTCCGATGCGCGCGGGAACCAGCACCCGGCGATCTGGCGGCGCGGGCGCCTGCACGTCATCCGGACCCGGGTAATACGCAACGGCGGCGCGAACGACATCAACGCGCGCGGCCAGATCGTCGGGCTCGCAGACAACTTCACCAAGTCGTGGGAGCTGTACCGGGGCCGGATCACGATCCTGCGGGACGTGCCCGGCAGCCACGCGGACTACGCCAGGCGCATCAACAATCGCGGCCAGATCGCCGGCGCGGCCGACAACATGAACCGCGCCGCCCGCTGGGACTCAGCCACCGCCGCGCCGGTCCTGCTGCTACCCCAGGCCGACGACAAATTCTCCTTCAGCAAGGGCATCAACGACCGCGGCCAGGTGGCCGGGGATACCGACGAGGCGGACGGGACGCCGCACGCCGCGGTGTGGGGCCCGGCGGGCCACATCCGGGTCTTGTCCGGCGCCTATGGCCCGGGCTCGCCCGGTGACCTGTTTGAGATCAACGACGCGGGCACCTCAGCCGGGGAGTCATTCCTGGTCAGCGCGGCCGGTGCCATCCTCGCCAACCAGGCCACGATCTGGGCGCGGCGCGGCGCACCGGCCGGGCTTGGCTTCCTCCCCGGCCTCAACCAGAGTACGGCGTTGGGGCTGTCCGGCACGGGGTTCGTGTCGGGAGAGAGCTCGCAGTTCGACTACGCACACGGCATCCAGGGCGCCACGCACGCGTTCGTCTGGCCCGGGCACGGGCCGCTGCTGGCCCTGCCAGTACCGCACATGTCCTACGCTCGCAGCGGGTCAGGCGCCCACCAGATCAGCGGCAACGGCACGGTCGTGGGCGCGGCAGGCCCAGTGCACGACGTGTCCAAGTGGCACGCCTACGTGTGGACCTGCGTGTTCCAGCAGGCATTCCTGCCGCACCCACCGGCCGCGCAGCAATCGGGCGCGGCCGCACGAAACCACAGCCCATGGCGGTTCCGCTCGCCAAGGCGGCTGGCGCGGCTGCTTCTTCGCCGGGCGACCGCCTAGACAGCGGACCGGGCGCCGGTTCAGCCGCGAGGCCGTGACCCTAGAGCAGGGTGAGCGCCCGCGCGGCGCCGGTCGCGGCGCAGGCAGCCGGGGGACGCCGGACCTACGGCGTCCCCCGGTGGCGTCTGGGGCGCGGGCGTGACGCGGGTGTCCGGTACTCGGGGCGTGATCGCGTGGCGAATTAGAGGTACCCATTGCGGCCATGCCGGCCTACGCTCAGCTATGCAATTCGGCGTGCTGGGGCTGCTTGAGGTCCGGTCGGACAACGGCCCGCTGACGATCAAGGGGGTCAAGGAGCGGCGGCTTCTTGGGCTGCTGCTGTCTCGCGCCAACAGCGCGGTTCCGGTCGATCACATCATCGAGGCGCTGTGGGGGAGCAATCCTCCGCCCAGCGCCGCTAAATCCGTGCAGGTGTATGTCGTCCGGGTGCGCAAGATGCTGGCATCAGACGGCGTGGGCGGCGTCGTCTCGCGCCAGGGCGCCGGCTACATGCTGCGCGCCGCGCGCGATCACATTGATGCCCTGCAGTTCGCCGATCTGGTGGCCCAGGCGGGAGAGGCCGCGGCCGCGGGCGCGCACGACGTCGCCGCGCTCGTGCTGCGCTCGGCGCTGGCCTTGTGGCGGGGGGCGCCGTACGCGGATTTTCAGGACACCTGGTTCGGCGTCACTGAGGCCGCTCATCTCGGCGAGGTCCGGCTGGCCGCGCTGGAGGCCCGGATCGAGGCCGATTTGGCACTGGGCCGGCACGCCGAGGTGACCGCTGAGCTGGAGACGCTGGTGCGCGAGCATCCGCTGCGGGAGCGGCTGTGGGCGCAGCTGATGCTCGCGCTGTACCGGAGCGGGCGGCAAAGTGAGGCCCTGCTCGCATTTCAACGGGCCCGCAGGCACCTTGTGGGAGAAATCGGCGTGGAGCCAGGTCCGGCGCTGCGCGCCGTCGAGACGGCCGTCCTCGCGCAGGATCCCGGCCTGGCGGCACCGGACCCGCGCGCGGCAGGCTCGCCGGAACTGCCTGCCGGGTTGCGCCGCGCCGGGCCGCTATTCGCCGGCCGCGATGAGATCTTGAGCGGGTTGCGCGGATTTTGGGCAGAGGCAGAGCATGGACGGGGCGGCGTGGTGCTGGTTTGCGGTCCGGCCGGAAGCGGCCGGACCCGACTCGCCGCCGAACTCGCCCACCACGCGCATGCGCGCGGCGCCGTCGTGCACCTTGCGGGACCCGGGTCCGCTGAGCTCACCGACCTGGCGCGGCCGGCGGGGCCGCGGCCGGTGCTGGTCGTCCTCGACGACGCCGACCGGTGCGGGCCGGGCGCCGCGGCGGCGCTGGAGGCGGCGGCCGATACCGCGCCGCCGTTCCGGACCCTGGTCCTTGCCACCTACGATCCGGCTTACGCTGATGCCCGGCTGCGCGCGGTCGAGCTACGGACCGGGCATGCCCGGCGGATGCAGCTGCCGCCGCTTGATGAAGGCGACGCGGCGTTTATCGTTCAGCGCTACGCCGGAGCACGTGCCGATGCGGATGTGGTCAGGCGGATCGTCGCGCACGCGCACGGGCTGCCTGGACGGCTGCAGGAACTGGCGGCCGCGTGGCTCGAGGAGGACGCCTCGCTGCGGGTGGCCGGCGCGGTGTCGCAGGCCCCAGCCGCGCGGCACGCCCTTTCCCTGGTGCGGGCCACGGTGCGCGAGGGGGTTCTGGACCTGCACCGGGTCAAAGAAGAGCGGGCGGCCTGGGCGGGCGCTGGCGGGGCGTTGTGCCCGTACAAGGGGCTGGCCCGGTTCGAAAAGCTGGACGCGGCGATCTTTCATGGCCGCGAGGCGCTGGTCGCCACGCTGGTCGCCAGGCTCGCCGACACCCCGCTGGTGGCGGTGGTGGGCCCGTCCGGCGCTGGCAAGTCGTCGACAGTGCGGGCTGGCCTGCTGCCTGCTCTCACCGAGGGCGTGCTGCCCGGCAGCGGCGACTGGCCGCAGCATGTGCTCTTGCCCGGCGGGACGCCCCGGCGGCTGCTGGCGCCGCTTCTTGATGAGGCCCCAGGCCAGCCTGGCGTGGTGGTCGTCGACCAGTTCGAGGAGCTGTTCATCTCCTGCCGGGACGAGGCGGAGCGGGCAGGCTTCGTCGAAGACCTGCTCGGCCTGCTGGGCCGGGACGCCGCACCGGCGCGGGTGGTGCTGACGATACGGGCGGACTACGTGGGCTGCTGCGCCGCCTACCCGGCCCTGGCGGCCCGGGTCGAGGAGGGGATGGTCCTGGTCGCGCCGATGACCGAGGACGAGATCCGGCGCGCGGTCACCGCGCCAGCACAGCACGCGGGCCTCGTCGCCGAAGATGACCTGGTGCGCGCCGTGGTCTCGGATGTGCGTGGTCGGCCTGGCGGCCTGCCACTGCTGTCCACAGCGTTGCTGGACACCTGGGAGCGCCGCCGCGGCCGGACGCTCACCCATGCCGGGTACCTGGCCGCCGGCGGGGTATCGGGGGCGCTGGCCAGGCTGGCCGACGCAGCCTACGCACGGCTGGACCCGGCGGGGCAGCAGGCGGCGCGGCGGATGCTGGTGCGGCTGGCGGAGACCGGCGAGGGCGGGGCGCTGGTGCGCCGGCGGGTGCCGGCGGAGGAGGTAGCCGCGCCCGGCGACCAGGCCTCGCGGCGCGCCCTGGACGCCCTGGTCGCCCGCAGGCTGCTGACAGCCGGGGAGGGCACCATCGAAGTGGCGCACGAGGCGCTGCTATCACACTGGCCCCGGCTGGCCCGCTGGCTGGAGGAAGACGAGCAAGGCCGGATGCTCCGGCGGCACCTTGCCCCCGCCGCCCGGGAGTGGGCACAGTCCGGCCGCCCCGACGCCGAGCTGTACCGCGGTGCCCGGCTCGCCAACGCGCTGGACTGGGCCGCCGGGCACGCCGGCGACCTGAACCCGGTTGAAACAGAATTCCTTGAGGCCAGCCGGAGCTCGGGGCAGCGGGAGCTCCGCGGCCAACAGCGGCAGAACCGCCGCCTGCGGGCGCTGCTGGGCGGGGTCGCTGGCCTGCTGGCGGCGGCGCTCGTGGCCGGCGGGCTGGCAGTCGCCGCGGAACGGCGGGCCAGCGACGCGCGGGACGCCGCGTTCGCCGACCAGCTGGGCGCTGAGGCGCTGCTGGCGCCGCGGCAAGATCTGATCCTGCTGCTCGCCGCCCAGGCGGCGACGCTGCGGCGGGGCCCGGATACCGGGAGCGACCTGCTCGCTGCGGTGCTGCGCGCGCCGCGGGCACTGCATGTCAGCTACATCAGGCACCGGCTGCTCGGCGTGGCCGTCAGCCCAGACGGCCGGGTGCTCGTGGTCAGCGACAACGAGGGCGAGATCCGCCTGCTCGACGCGCAGACGCTGGCCGTCACGCGGGTGCTCAGGCCGCCGGACGGCAATCTCGTCACCGGGCTGGCCTTCTCCGCCGACGGACAGCGGCTGGTGTCCGCCGACCAACTCCCCATCCAGGGTGCACGGATAACGGTGCGCGAGGTCAGCACGGGGCGGGTGGTGCTCAGCCTCGCGGCCGCGGACGGGTACGCCACCGCGATCACGCCGGATGGCACGGGGATCACTTCGGGGGCGAGCGGCGGCTCCTACCTGTGGCGCCGCGGCCAGGACGGCTGGCACCGGACCGGGTACGGCACGCGGCGGTACGTGACCAACTTCAGCCGCGACGGCGCCGTGTTCGCGGTCGTGGCCAGCGGCAGCGGCGGCGGGACGGTGCTGCGCAGCGCGCGGACCGGCGCGGTGCTGCGGCGCCTGCCGGCAGCGTCTACCGCCAGCGGGGCAACGGCGGCCCTGTCCCCCGACGGGCGGGTGCTTGCCACCAGCGACGCCAACGGCGCGGTCCGGCTGTGGGACACCGGCACCGGGCGGCAGCTCAGCGAGCTGGCGGGCCTGCGCGGCGCCGCGGGGTCGCTGGCGTTCTCGCCGTCGGGCCGGCTGCTGCTGGCAGCTGGCGGAGATGGCACCGCGATCGTCTGGAAGGTGGCCACCGGCCACGTGGTCGCCGACATCACTGCCAGCCAGGGCCCGCTGTACCAGGCCGCCTTCGCGCCCGATGAGCAAACGATCTACACCGTCGCCCAGGACGGGACCGTGGCCTCCTGGGACCTTACCGGCCGGCGCGGCTTCGGCACCTGGGCGGCGGTGCCAGCCAACGCGCAGGCGGTCGCGGCCTCGCCCGGTGGGGGCCTGCTGCTTGGCACGGCAACCGGACAGGTCGCAGTCCTGGACCCGGCCCTGTCCGTTCGACGGCGGTTCACCGTCGCCGGCCAGGTGACCGCGCTCGCCGTCAACCCGGCCGGCAGACTCGCCGCTGCCGGAACCCTGCACGGAACCTTGTACATCCTGGACCTGGCCACCGGCGCGGTCACCGCGAGGATCCGCGGCCTGCATGCGGTCGGCGGCCTCGGCTGGTCGCCGGATGGCCGCCTGCTCGCCGTCACCGATGGCGAGGCACACCGGGTGCAGATCATCGACACCGCGACTTGGCGGACCGCTAGCTCGTTCGGCGTTCCCGGCCCGCCCGGGCAGGTTGCCTGGTCAGCCGACGGCAAGCTGCTGGCCATCGGGATCTTGGGCAGCAGCGTGGAAATCGCCGACCCGCGCACCGGCCACCTGCTGCGCCGGCTGCCGGTCAGCCGCGACCCGGTCGCGCCGTCCGTGGCCTTCACCAGCGGGGCCACGCTGGCCGTCGGAGCCCGCGACGGCAGCGTGCGCTTCTGGGATGCGGCCACCGGAACGCCGCTCTCCGGCCCGATCCCAGCCACCACAGGAGTGGTCCTGCAGCTGTCAGCAAGCCGCGGCGGCGGGCTCGTCGCCGCAAGCGGGTACGACGGGTCCCTTGTGCTCCTAGACGCCGCGCACTACCGGCGCCTCGGCGCCGCCCTGCCGCCTCCCGCCGGGCTCAGCGGATGGCCGGTGCTCGCCGTCGTGGACTCCCGCCGCGCCACGCTAATAGCCGTCTACTTCAACGGCCAGGCCTCGGTGTGGCCACTCGACCCAGCCAGATGGCTAGCCCGCGCCTGCACCGTCGCCAGCCCGGACCTGACCCCAGGCGAGTGGAGGCTCTACCTCGGCGCACGTCCCTACAAGCCGGCCTGCTAAGGCGCCCGCAGCGGCAGATCCGCCATCCCGAAGCTAGGCGGGCCGCGCCACGCCCTGGCCCGCCGCGCCAGGTCGCGCGTTCAGCTTCAGGGCCCACCATCACAGCCGACGTCGACACCAACCTGGCGGTCGCGCCGCACCGAATCCAGGCAAGACCCGCGGCTCAGACGCCATCTCTGCGATCTCAGCTCCGGAAAGCCAAGACACTACCGGCCGAACAGGCAGCAGATGCCGCCCCCAGATGCGGTGCTGATCCCTAGCCAGGTGTCGGCTCCGGCCAGGGCGACGTCCAGGCACTGGGCGCGGACCGGGCAGCTGGCCGCGATACATAACCGCCAATTCGTTACTCGTCGAAATTGACCGGCCCAACACATCTGGCGCGCCATATCGAGCCGTATTTGCGCGGTCTAGTCATGTCCTTCGATTACGTTCCGTGACGAGCGCCGCCCGACCAGAGGCTTTCCGGGAGGCTATCGCCCAGGCCCGCTTCTAAGGCGGTTAGACGATTGGTTTGGCTTGAAGTGCAAGGCGGGCTCCCGCACCGTGGCGTGATCGACGAGAAGCTGGCCTGGATGGACTGGCCTGCCGTACCCACAGTCACGCAGGGCCCGGGACGGGGCCGCCAAAGGACATTCTGCGCGAACCACGAGCGTGTTCGAACAGAGTTTCGCCACGCGTCCTGTTGTGGCTATGGTTGGAGTGTGGACGTGGGGAGCGCTGTCGCAGTACGGACCCAGTACCAGGCTCGGCCTGGGCGCCGGGCGATCGTGGTAATCGACCTGGCGAACTTGCATGGCCCCGTGCATGGCACGGTCGAGCTGCCCCTGCGGTTGTTCTGGAGCAGCCTGGACCGGTCGTTCGACCTGGATCAGCCGTTCATGCTGCGGTGGTTTTATCAGACGGTGCTGCGGGAGGCGTCCCGGCCGGAGGATCTGACTGACTACCTGGATCGTGACACGCTGATCGTGCTGTGGCCTGAGCTTCACCTGCCGCGGGGTGTGCGGCGAGCCTGGGAAGATCATCATCCGGTCTTGCGCGCCACGGCCGCCTGATGCCCGTCAGCGATCTGCACCGCAAGGTCGCCTCAGTCGCGCTGGCGGCCGCTGGGCATGGATTTGCGCTCGGCGGCGGCAACGCCTTGCTCGCGCATGGGGTGATCACCCGCCCGACGCAGGACGTCGATCTGTTCACTGACCAGGAGCGCGGCGTTGAGGCCGCTGCGGGCGTGGTGGAGGCGGCGCTGCGCGAGGCAGGGTTCGAAGCGGAGCGCCAAGACCAGATCGCGGGACTGGCTGATGTCTTCCCCGGCATGGGCGAAGGGCTGGCCGAGTGGATTGTCACCGATCGCGACGGTGCGGAGGTGACGTTGCAGTTGGCTTACTTCGACCGGGTCCGCGAGCCGGTCGCGATGGAGATCGGTCCGGTACTGGACGTCGAGGACGTGGCCGCCGGCAAGATATGTGCGCTGGCAAGCAGGGTAGAGCCGCGCGACTACGCCGATACCGCCAGAATGCTCCAGCTTTACACCCCGGCTCAGCTGATTGGCCTTGCCCGGCGGCTGGATCGAGCAATGCTTGAAGCCTGTGGATCTTGCCGGGAAGCCATGAAAGAGGGTGCGCCTTCCCGGATGATGATCGAGTCATAGGTCTCAAGCAATGGCCGGCGCTGCAACGCTGGCCGGGAAGGCACACCCGTGCTCACAGTAGTCCCTGACGTGCCTGCCGCGCTGCCCGCTGGGGAGCCGTCGTCGCTGATTGATCAGATCGTCCGGGAGGGCGCGCGGCAGATGCTGGCCGCGGCGCTGCAGGCCGAGGTCGCCGCCTACATCGACCGGTTCGCCGAGCTGAGGGATGAGAACGGACGGCGGCTGGTGGTGCGTAACGGCGCTGCGGAGCCGCGCACGCTGCTGACCAGCGCGGGCGCGGTGGAGGTGACCGCACCGCGGGTGAACGACAAGCGCACCGACCCGGCCAGCGGCCAGCGGATGCGGTTCTCCTCGGCGATCTTGCCGCCGTGGGCTCGCAAGTCTCCTCAGATCAGTGAGGTGCTGCCGCTGCTGTACCTGCACGGGCTGTCGAGCGGGGACTTCGTGCCTGCGCTCGGGCAGTTCCTGGGCTCGCATGCCGGCCTGTCGTCATCGACGGTGACCAGGCTGACTGAGCAGTGGAAGGAGGAGGCCGCCGCGTTCATGACCCGCGACCTGTCGGGAGTGGACTACGTCTACCTGTGGGTCGACGGGATCCACCTGCGGATCCGGCTGGGCGAGGGCAAGCTGTGCCTGCTGGTGATGATCAGGGTCCGCGCCGACGGGCGCAAGGAGCTGGTCGCCCTGGCCGATGGGCACCGGGAGTCAGCCGAGTCATGGGCGGACCTGCTGCGCGACTGCAAGCGGCGCGGCATGCGCGCCCCGATGCTGGCTGTCGGCGACGGGGCGCTGGGGTTCTGGTCCGCGGTGCGCGAGGTGCTGCCGGAGACCCGAGAGCAGCGCTGCTGGTTCCACAAGATCGCCAACGTCCTGGCCGCGCTGCCGAAGTCCGCGCAGCCGGGCGCGAAGAAGGCGCTAGCGGAGATCTGGAACGCTGAGGACAAAGACCACGCCCGCGCCGCGGTGAAGGCATTCGCCGCTGCCTACGGCGCCAAGTTCCCCAAGGCGGCCGCGAAGGTCACCGACGACCTGGATGAACTGCTCGCCTTCTACGAATACCCGGCCGAGCACTGGGTGCACCTGCGCACCACCAATCCGATCGAGTCGACCTTCTCGACGGTAAGGCACCGAACCAAGATCACCCGTGGGCCCGGGTCGAAGGCCGCCGGGCTGGCCATGGCATTCAAGCTGATCATGGCCGCGCAGGACCGGTGGCGGGCGGTCAACGCGCCCCACCTCGTCGCCCTGGTGCGCGCCGGCGCGGTGTTCGTCAACGGCAAACTCGCCGTGCGCTCAGAAGACCAGCAAGCAGTCACGCCGCACGTCGAGACCGCGGCATGACCAGCAATGATCCACAGACCGTGGCCTGTCGGGTGACATCGATCCGGCGGTACCCCGTGAAGTCGATGGGCGGCGAGGCGCTCGACCGGGCTCTGCTGGACCGGCGCGGAATCGTTGGTGATCGCTGGTACGCGGTCGAGGATGGCGACGGTCACTTCGCATCGGGGAAGAACACTCGGCGGTTTCGCCGTCGCGACGCGGTCTTTGCCTACTCCGCGCGGACCGATGCCGCCGGGGCCGTCCAGGTCACCCGCGGCCGCGAGGAGTGGAGCGTCGGTGACGCCCTTCTCGATCAACACCTGTCAGCACACATGCGGACGGCCGTTCACGTTACGGCGGAAGCTTCCATTCCGCACCAGGACATGGGCGCCGTCTCGATCATCGGCACAGCGACGCTGGACTGGTGTGCCGCGACATGGGGCGGAGACAGTGACTCGCGTCGGCTGCGCGCCAACATCGTCGCCGAAACGGACAGGCCGTTCATCGAGGAGGAATGGCAGGGGACCGATCTGCATATCGGGTCGGCCGTGCTTCGTGTCGTCGAGCGCGCGCCCCGCTGCCGCATGATCGACATCGCTCAAGACGGCGTCAGCCCACGGGCCAAGTGGCTCAAGAAGGTCAGCAACGACCGCGGCATGTTTCTCGCCGTCTACGCCGATGTCCGGACCGCAGGCGAGTTCGCAGTCGGCGAGCACGTCACCGTTAGCCCGAATGTGCGCCCGCAGTGACGGCCGCGCAGTCCGGGTCGAAGGCCACCGGGCTAGCCATGCCGTTCAAGTTGATCATGGCTGCCCAGAGCTGGTAGCGGGGCCGAGCGCGCCAGAAGATCGACGAGCAGTCACGCCGTCACGTCGAGACTGCGGCATGACCAAGATCAATCCACAGGTATTGACAATTGCTCGGCTGGATCCGGGCTTGACGGCCCGGGACTTTGCCGACGCAGGCCAGCGGCTCGATCTGATCCATGACGCAGCTTTTGCCAGGTATGGGCTGGAGCCCGATGAGGTGGCGGCCATGCGGAAGCGGTTTGCGACCTGGCCCCGCACCGCCGAGGCTGAGCGCGACGTTGAAGCGGGCCGAGATGACCTCGAGGCCGGCGGATAACAGCAGCGTGTCTCCCGGCTAGGGCGACTCCGCAACTGAGGCTATCCGCGTTGCAGTACTGGCAGTTTTGCGACATGACAAGAGGAGTTCCGGGGAGCCAATCGGGGAGCCAATGATGAACGTTGCGAGGCAGCACTGAACGATGCCAAGCGACCTTATCGCAGGTAGAAGGCACATCAGGCTACAGCAGGCGACGTCCAGAAACGGACAAATTGCGCCTTACAAGCGAGGAGTCAGTGGTTCGAACCCACTTGCGCCCACCGAGTTCTAGCAGGTAGAACGTATGCGCCTGGCGAGCGGCTCACCGGGCACGGCCGCTGCCCGGACGGCACGCGCAGCCCGACCTGGAACGAGAAGCCGGCGGCTGACAGGCGGCCGCATCGCGAGCAGATCCCCGTGCCCCTAATTCGTATAGCTTTGCCCGTATGGCATGGTTTCGGCGCGGCGCGCGGTCACCCGAGGACGAGTTCGCCGATGAGGTCGCCGCGCTGGCGCGCGACCTGCTCGGGGCGAAGGTGACGCCGTGTGGCGAATTCTCGCTGCTGCTCGAGCTGCCGGGCGGTGCGGCGGTGACGATGAACCTGCACAACGTCTTCGCGGAGGCATCCCAGCTAGATACCGATGGGCGAGCGGAGCGGCTACGGCGTGCCGTCCTCGGGATGATGCCGAGTCCGCGGCCGGCGACCTGGAAGGAGGCCGCGGGGCGGCTGCTGCCCGCCGTCCGCGCGGCGAGCTGGGCCAATGCCATGGTTCTCCCGGCGGAGGCAGGCGGGGGACCGCTCCGGCCGCCGTTCGGCAGGCCGCTGGTGCCCTTCGTCAA
>DASQIW010000053.1:0-20458 GCA_035631375.1 Streptosporangiaceae bacterium | reverse complement strand
CAGCGAGTTGATCCGGATGCCGTACGGCGCCTCGTCCACGGCGACGGCTCGGACAAATGCGTTGAGAGCTCCCTTGCTCGCGCTGTAGGCGACCACGCCGGTCTGAGCCGCCAGCGCCTGCACGGATGACACGACCACGATTGAGCCTGACCCTTGCTGCCGCATGTGCCTGACGCACGAGCGAACCGCACCGAAGACGCCGCCGACGTTTACTCTGAACACCTCGTCCCACAACTGGTCGGTGGTGTCGACAACGGTGCCGTAGCGCTGGATTCCGGCAGCGGTCACCAGATGATCAACCCGGCCCCACTGGCGGGCCACACCGTCTATCGCGCCCGAGAGCGCGCCCTGGTCGGTGACATCGACGTCCAGGGCAGAAGCCACGCCGCCGCGGTTTGCGATCTCGTCCGCGGCCGACGAGAGGCCTGCCGCGTCATTCGCGCACAATGCGACGGCGCAGCCAGAGGACGCCAGCTCGATCGCCACCGCGCGGCCCATGCCTGACGACGCGCCGGTCACGACTGCGACCCGCGCGGGCTTGTCTGTCACGCCCGTCGCACCGCCTTCACCTTCCAGCCCCCTAGCCATCCCCGCACTCAATGAGCTAGCAGCATGACTGGCTCTAGTTCCTCGCTGGCTCGTGGTAGGCGGTCAGCGTCGGGCGGCCCGGAGTGTTCACCTCGAAGTTAATCGCTGTGGCGGACGAGGTTCACCTGTGCATGCGTGGTCATTGCTGTCAGGACCCGCGCAGCGGAGCCACAAGCCTTAGGTCGCCAGCTGCGAGGCCGTCATCCGCAAGAGGACGGCCTCGCAGCTTCGGTGGTCAGTCGCTCCCAGCGCCGACTGTTTCCAGCTCCCCGGCCAGGTTGGCTTCGGGCTCCGGGCCGCGTGCGAGGCGGCTGGGCCACCAGACGCGGCTTCCAAGGTCCAGATTCAGCGCTGTGACAAGCACCGAACGGACAATGATGCTGTCGAGCAGCACACCGAACGCCACGGCGAATCCGAGTTCCGCGAGGAACGTGATCGGCAGAGTGCCGAGTACGGCGAACGTCCCGGCCAGCACTGCACCCGCGGACGTGATCACGCCGCCGGTAGCCGCGAGCCCGATCAGGGCGCCGCGCCGTGAGCCGTGGCGTTTGGCCTCCTCGCGGACTCTCGTCATCAGGAAGATGTTGTAGTCGATACCGAGCGCGACCAGGAAGACGAACACGAACAGCGGGAATGACGTGTCGGCGCCGCCGAAGTTGAAGACGTTGTTGATCACCAGAGCGCTCACGCCCAGCGCTGCGCCGAACGAGAGCACCACCGTAGCGATGAGCAGGATCGGCGCCACGAGTGCCCGGAGCAGCAGCGCGAGGATCACGAACACGACCGCCAGGATCACCGGGATGATCACATTCCGGTCATGTGCAGACGCCCGCTCGACGTCCAGGTTGATAGCTGTGTTCCCACCAACCATGGCGTCCGCCCCCCGTACCGAGTGCACAGCAGCGCGTAGCCGGTCGATGGTCGTGTAGGCGGCCTGACTGTCCGGCGCCGATGTCAGCGTGCCCTCCAGGAACGCATGCCCGCTGTGAATCTGAGCAGGCGTCACCGCCGTGATGCCCGGCACGGACGCGAACGTTGAGCGTAGCGCCGCAGCCTCCGCGGGGTTTCCGACCACGACGACAGGCTGTCCCGCCCCGGCCGGGAAGTGCTCGTCGAGAACCTGCTGCCCCACAACCGAATCGGGGTGACGACTAGCGAACGACTGAGCAGCGGTCAGGCCGCTGGCCTTCAGCCCGGTCAGACCCAGCGCCATGGCGCCGAGAACCAGCGCCGTGACCACCCAGACCATGCGGGGCCGTACCGCCACGGCACGCCCAGTTTTCGCCCAGAAGCCGCGGCTCGTCGGCTCGGCAGACCCGAACCCCGGCCGTGCTGGCCAGAAGATCCACCGCCCGAATATCACGAGCAACGCCGGCAGCAGCGTGATCATTGCGGCCAGGGCAACAACTACTCCGATGGCCAGCACCGGGCCCATGCCCTTGGTGGAGTTCAGTTCGGCGATCGTCAGGACGAGCAGGCTGATCACTACCGTGCCCGCGCTGGCGATGATCGCAGGGCCTGCCCGGCGCAGCGCGACCGCCATCGCCTCGTGCCGGTCCTCGTGGCGCCTTAGTTCCTCGCGGTAGCGCGCTGTCAGCAGCAGCGCATAGTCGGTGCCAGCGCCGAACACCAGAACGTTCAAGATGCCAGCGCTCTGACCGTTAACGGTCAGCCCGGCGTGCGCAGCGAGCAGGTAGATGAGCCCTTCAGCGGTCGCCAGCGCAACGCCAGCCGTCACGACCGGTAGTAGCCAGAGCACGGGGCTGCGGTACGTAACCAGCAGCAGGACGATGACAACGGCGAGAGTGGCGTACAGGAGCGTGCCGTCGATACCGCTGAACGCCTTGGCCGAGTCGGCCGCGCCGCCCAGCGGCCCAGCGACGTGCACCACCATCCCGCTCGCCCCTGTGTCGGCGATCCTCCGGAGCTTGTCCACTGTCGTGGGAGCTTTGTTCCAGCCGCTGGCGCCGAGGTTCACCGGGACCACGGTCTCTATCGCCTTGCCGTCTCTTGACGGGAACGGACCTGCGACCTGATGCGGCAGTACGCCGGGAACGGCAGCGAACTGGGCAACGTCGCTCGCTGCCTTGTGCAAGTCTGCAGCCGTCATTCCTGAGGCCCGGTAATAGACCATGACGGCCGGGAACGTGTTCGGCGACTGGTAGCTCGACTGCAGGGTCAGGACCTGCGTGGACTCGGCCTTCGCCGGGAGCCAGGCCTGGGCGTCGTTTTTCTCTGCCCCGGTCAGCTTGCCGGCCAGCGGACCGGCTACCGCGACTACTACGAGCCAGAAGACAACAACGGCCCATTTCGTTCGTCGCCCACCAGGCATGCGCAGCAGCGCGCGAGCCTTGTTCATGTCTGAATCCTCCCCGTTGTCTTACGATGCGATGCGGCAAGCCAGTCCAGAAGCGGGCACGACCAGGAGCAGCGTCCAGGACACGTTATATCTCGACTGTGTCGGCGGGCGCAACGTAGTTTAGGCCCGGCCCCACGTCTGACGGTCTGCATCCGCGCCTCGATCAGCCTCAGCCCGGTTCGTGCTCACTGAAGCGTCGAATGGCCGGCCCCCAGATCGACATGGCAGCGGAAACTTCTGCGCCGAGCCGAGGCGAGCGGCCTCCGGAGCGGTGCGCGCATCGCGGACGATCATCACGATCTCCCCGCCCTGACCGGCCAGCTGCTTGGAGGTCTCGAATCCGACACCGCTGCTGGCACCAGTGATGACGACGATCTTGTCCCGTACCGGATAATGCGACCACGATGCATCGTCGCTGCGGCTGGAAGGGGAAGTCTTCATCTCTATCCCTCGCTTTCGTCGGCGGGCTATCCCACCCGCAACAAGCGACCTGACCTGCCACCGACAGCAGCCTGTGGCTTTCTGGACTGGGCAGATCCGCTTGCGTCGTTACCTGTGAGCCTCGGCTAAGGGAGGGTGAGCGGACGTCAATCGATTCGAGTGATTCCACAACCATGTCGGCCACTCGCGGCCGCCCTTAGTCGTGCGGGTTGCGCGGAACCTACAACGCCACCTCGCGCCTCTTGTTCGGCCCAGCTCCGTACGCAGATCGTGGACCTGCGACGGTAGCCAACGTGTCACCAGAGCCGGGGAGGGCTAGCTCCATCGAGCGCGAGCGTATGCCGGGATGTCACCAGGACCTTGTGCGGCCGTTCACCGTTGCTCGTGCACGAGCTCGACCTGATCAGCGCGGAAGATATAACGGGTGATCCGGACTGCTCTTCGGTGGTCGTAGGCGGTGCGGCTGACAATTATGACGGGGACGACGCCGGAGGCCCGGAAGAATCCGAGCTCGATCGGGTCGGGCATCCGTGCGGTGATGCTGTCCGCGTGGCGGACGACTTCGTGGTGCAGGTCGGCAAGGACCTGGCCGCTGCCAAGGTTGAGGCTCCTCGCGGTCTCAAGCTCGGTCCCGCGCGCTATGTCCATCGGGTAGTACGCGACTACCAGGCACCAGGGCTTGCCGTCTATGTGCTGCCGGGACCGTCGGAGGATCACGTGATCTCCCTCGGCTATGCCAAGTTGCCTTGCGACATCGGCAGGTGCCTGCACGGTTTCGGCCTGGAACCTTGCCGTCGTCTGGGTTCCGGCCGTGTCTCCGGCTGGCTTGAACGCGGCTTCCGCGTGCTCGCCCGCCCGCCAGTCCTCTTCCTGGTCGAGCGGAACGACCCATCGGGCTGGCCGGTCAAGCACGAAAGTGCCAAGCCCGTGGCGTGTTTCCAGGATCCCCTGGTTGACCAGTACCTGGAGCGCGAGCCGGATGGTGCTCCGCGAAGCGGCGTACTCTTCGGCGAGATCCTTCTCGCCGGGGAGCTTGTGCTGACCGCCGGGACCCTCGGGCTCAAGCGGCAGCGTCCCCGCACCGAGCCGGTCCCGCAGGTCGTCGGCGATGTACTGGTACTTAGGGGTGCTCACCCCGGCTCCACTTGTACGTATCAGTAGGTCACCTGTTGACTTACTGAGCAACTCAGCTACGCTCATGCTAGCAGCGAGTAAATGGGGTGCCAATGCGGGCTCGAAAAAAGGTCACAGACTGGCGCACCCTTCGCGGAGCACCATTCCTGGCAGTCGTTTTGAGGAGAGAGTCCCTCGGACCCCGGCTAACCCGCCTATAGCCAATACGCACGCGTAGATCTCCTACCGGCGGCCAGATCGTCAGTGTCGACGACATTCCGGTCGCTGCCCCGTCCCGGACGTTCCAGGCCGATGGCCGCGTCCTTTCTCACACCTTCGTGGCCACTACGGGTTGGGAGGCCGCTATGGTTGGCCGGTCGCCAGCTGAACCGTCAGCAAACAGCTTCGCCTCTCTGCTGCGGCAGCTTCGCGCCGAAGCGCGCCTGACTCAGGAGGAACTGGCGGAGAAGGCAGGCCTCAGCGCACGGTCGATAAGTGATCTCGAACGTGGCATCAGCCGGACCGCGCGCACAGTCACCGCGAACCTCCTGGCCGACGCACTCGCCATCGGAGGCTCAGCCCGGACGGCCTTCATGGCAGCAGCGCGCGGGCGTGCCCCGGCCGCCGACGTGTTGACCGCGCTTGGTCATGCTCCCGCAGCAGCGGCACCGCCACGGATCTCCGGACGCGGAGTCGATGAGAGTCTGAGCTCGCACGAGGCCAAGCTCATCGGGAAGCTCATCGATGGCCTAGCGGCGGCCTACGGTGGCGAGGGCAGAGCGATCGCAGTGATCTTGCTGGTGGGCCTGATGGCGCACCCCGACGGCGAAAGCCGGCCGGCCTCACCTTAAACACTCACACTGCTGCCAGCAGAAACCGTGCGCACCGGGCGGCCGCACCCTCGCCATCGTGCGTGGCGATCGCCTGCGCGATGATCCGACGCTTCGTGAGCTGCGAAAACGCCAGCAGTACCTGTGGGAAATGCCGTGGGCGGAGCCGTGTGGTGGAAAACCTCGTCGGCACCGACAGTGATATCCGGTCTTAGCTCCGTCCCGCCGGAACCAGGGTCGTCCACATTGTCGGAGCGCACGGAGAGGTAACAGAAATGGCCGAGATCGAAGGGCCGATCCGGACGGACCTAGCTGTGCTGCGCAGGAACAGGCGAAACCTCCGCGGCACGCTGATCCTCGACCCGGACAACCTGACGCACGTGAGGTCCCGTCTCCCCTACTGGTCGACCTACCTGGGCGCCATTGCCGTTGCGCTACTCGGTCTGGTGCTCTTCCATGCAGCGCCGGGCACCGCGGCCGCGGTGGTCGGTGCCCGCGGCGGCCTGGCTATCGGCGGCGCCGTCGCCCGGCGCCAGGCACCCGCGAAGGCGGCAGCGGGCGGCCCGGCGGTCACAGTCGTCCCGCTGGATTCGATCACGAACGTGACCACCCGCAAGGGCAGCGGCTGGCTCCGCATCGGGCGGATGACGATTTCGACGCTGCACGGCACGGAGTACACCTTCCGGCTTAATCCGGCCATCTGGCTAGCTGACCTGGCCGGTGCCCTGGCTGCGCGCGGACACGATGTGCAGGACTCACCAGACGGTCTGGCCGTCCTCGCCCCGCATGCATCGTGACGTCAGCGGCAAACGTGATCACCACCATGTGCACCTGCATGCGGCATCAAGCCGTTCGCGGGACGCGCGGATCGTTCCGAGGAGTGGACAATGTCTTATTCGGGCCTGCTGGCGGATTACGCGCCGCCGGCTTCCCGCCGTGGCCCGGCGGTGGCGCTCGGCCTTGCAACCGCCATTGGCGGGGCCATCGTTGTGGGGGTGTTCAGCGGCCTCACCAGCATCCAGTCGACCTACGCCGCGATCCTGCTCGGCTGGGTAGTCGGCCTTGTCGTCTGCCGGGCGGGCAGTGACCACCCCGCGGCCGCCGTAGCCGTAGCCCTCGCGCTGGCGGGCAGCGCCATCGCCGGCGTGATCACTGTCTGCATCGGCGCCATCAGATTTGGCCACGTCCCGGCATCGATCGTAGCGCCGCATTTTTGGCACGCGATCCCGCTGCTGCCCCACGTAATCGGGTGGTTCGGCTTCGCGTGCTGGGCGCTTGCTGCTCTTGTCAGCTGGCAGACGGTTCGGCGCCGCGGCCGCAAGCGGAGCCACGCACGCTCAACAGCAACAGAACCGCAGGGGCGGCAGCCATAGGCCGCCAAAACCGCCGTGTTCCATTCCTCTCACTCCCCAGCCGATCTGAGACGCATGCTCCATCTCGCCGCCGGCCACAGTGATTGCAGCACCGGACCCCGCCCGAGCACCGTGCACCCTTAGCTCCAGGCAGGAAGCTGGCGCCGGTTCGACCAGGACCTCTAAGAGGCCGTAAACCCGAGGGAGAACTATGGGAGTACGCGACAGGCTCCGGAAGGACACGGCGAGGTATCTGGAGCCGGAGGAGCAGATTCAGGCGGTCTTTTATGCCAAGCGCCCGTCAGCGCAGGCAAACGACCGGCAGTCGTGGCGACCAACCGCAGGCTGCTGCTGCTGAAGCTGAACATTCTCGGGCGTGCCACTGGCCTGCTCGGCGAGGCGCCGCGCGAGACCAGGCTCGGCCCATGCCAAGGCATTCTGACGCCCCTGCGGGCTTTCGACTCCCCGCTGCAGGTCAGCTTCCGGTTCTTTAAGGACGTTGATGAAGCCGACCGTGCAGCAGGCCTCCACGCGCCGCGGACGTAATAAGCCATGCGCGGATTAGAAGCGCTAGACCGCGCTGGTCGCGAACGCATCCGAGATCAACCGATCAACGTTCTCGACAAGCTCGTGATAGGCCTCTTCTCTGTAGAGCTCTCTCTCCGAGTCAATGCTTGGAATCCTGCCTGGCTCACCAATATCTGCGACTCGCCATACATGCGGGAGAGCAGGAAAGACCACCGACTGCAGAGACTCGGCGTACACTCGCTGATTCATGCAGACGTTAATGTCGGCTCGCTCCAGGCGAGACTGGGTCAGCTGATCTCCATAATCGCCCTTGGCGAACTCTCGTATGCCGTGTTTCGCAAGCAGCTCGAGCGTTCCTTTATAGTGAGCCAGATTTCTTGTTTTATCCGCAGCTGCAGCAGTGCCACTTGACAGTGCATTCAAATTGTCAAGCTCGAGCGAGCTCAAGTAGGCTTCAGCAATAATGCTTCTAAACGCGTTTCCTCGGCATATGAAATGGATGATCATTCTGCCACGGTAGCAAGCCAGGCGTTTCCGGCACAACATCGTCTCGGTTAATAAATGCTTGCTGTTTGCCGTCACGAGATAGTCACAAGGGCAAGCCCTCGCCCACTGCGCGTCGAAGGCAGTCTCATCGCTCCGGGTGATGCCGCCGGGTTGTTCCGCCTTTGACAGACCGCGATCTGCTGCCTCAGCCGACCCGTTCGAGATAGTCCTGGTAGAGGGTGACGAATCCGTCCGGATCGAAGGCGATCTCAGCCTCGTAGCTGTCGGAGCGGTAGCGCACCACCCGGTTCCCCAGCGGCTCGTACCGCTGCCGTACTGGCTCCGCGCTCAGTTCAGGAACGCGCACGAAGCGCATGCTGTACTCGCGTGCAGCCGCGCCTTCGTCGAGGAGGCCATCGCGGGCAACGGGCAGGGAGTTGAAGAACGCCGAATGGTGCAGGTCGAAGAAGTCAGCGCCACCAAGCTCTACGCGAATTGCGGTATCGCCGTTCATTGCGAGCTCTAGCACAGCGCCGTCGAGCTTCCAGCGCAGCTCGTAGGTGATGCCGATCTGCGTGCCGTAGGCACGATCCAGGCTCTCAGCGCGCACGATCTCCATCCTGGGCGCGTCAAGCCCGCGCCAGACGAAGGTCCGAATAGCCATGATCACTCCGGAGGGGCTGCCCGGCCGACAGCCCGTGCACTCGACGGCGGGTGGCCGATCCTTGCAGCCTACGAGTCCGTGGTAGACGTCAAACAGCTGAGCTGGCCAGCGCCGGCCCACGCGGTCCTGGAAGGCTTCGGTAGCCGCGAAGGGTTGATGGTTACCGACCAGGACCCGCCGGGTGCACTGGGCACGCTGCGTTGTAGTGCTTCAGGGTCAGCTTTCCTCGTGTATAAGCCCACGAGCACGTGCAGAGGTTGGGTACATGCTCGGAAGTTATGACTTCGGCCGGTACGCCGCTCCTGCGCTCCGCGCTACCGGGCTGGTACGCCAGGGGCTGCCCGATGACGGCAAGGGACCGGCCCTCCGTTCTGACTTCCTGAACAGAGCCGTCCGCTCGCGCCAGCCACTCCCTGGGCCGGGCATCTGGCGAAGACCGGGCCGGGGGGCGCCGCCGGAGGCGCACCTTGGCTCCGGGGAGCTTGTCACTCGCCCGGACGTCCATGTCATTCATCGTATTCGCTGGCCGCAGCCCGTGATGGTCACGTTCTCCCAGCGAGCGGGAGCGCCAGCCGCATCACGCCGGGCGGCACGGAAGGACCAGGGCAGCTACGGATACCACCTCGTCGGCTACGCTCAGTGATCATGAGTATCTCCACGGACGACCTGCTTCAGCGAAATGCAAGGTTTGCCGCTGGCGGCGCGTACGCGGGCTTGTCCTTTCCCACCAACGAGACGCTGCAGGTTCTCGGCTGCGTCGATTCCAGGGTGGACCCGAGCGACGTACTTGGCCTGGCACTCGGGGAGGCCGTGGTGATGCGCAACATTGGCGGCCGCATCACTCCGGCAACGCTGCGCTCGTGGGCCCTGCTTCGTCGGCTGGGCCAGGGACAGCCCCCCGGTGGTGCCTTGGTAATCCTGCATCACACCGAATGCGGGATCCGGCGTCTAGCGGATTATCCCGACCAGCTGGCCGAATATTTTGAGATTCCGGTCGCCGATCTGGATACCAAGGCTGTCAACGACCCTTACGCAGCCGTCCGGATCGACGTTGGAATCGCCCGCCAGAAGTTCCCGCCCAGTCTTCTCGTGTCTGGCCTGGTCTACGACGTGAACACCGGGCTCCTCGAAGTGGTCGTCCCATCGGCGATGGAGCAGCGGCGCGTGTGAAGCTTCGGCGACTGCGGCCGACATTCGGATGGCGATGCCACGCCCCGTCACCGGAAGCGCCGTGGACCCAATCACGCTAGAGCCGGTGGACGAGGTGGTGGTCACCACACTCGTCGACAACGTCTACGACGCGCTGCTCGATGGTGATGAAACAGTCATTCGAAACCGCGCGGTCGTGGCCGATGAGCGCGCTGGCAGCCTGACGCAGTCATGTTGGTCGACGGGCTGCTAATATCGTGACGTTGTTCCGAAACAATGTGACGATTTAGGAGAGGCCATGAAGCCCCTGATCGGCTACCAGCTGGCGGATTCAGTCGCCACGGTCACTATGGATGACGGCAAGGTCAACGTCCTGTCGTCGCGAATGATCTACGAGGTCACCCAGGCGCTTGACCGAGCCGCTGACGACGCTGCGGCCGTCGTCGTGCTGGCGGGCAGGCCGGGGGTGTTCTCGGCCGGGTTCGACCTGCCAGTGCTCCAGGCTGGCGGCCCCGACGCGACCAGCATGCTGCGCTCGGGCTTTGAGCTGGCCGAGCGGATCCTGTCGTACCCGCGACCCGTCGTCATCGCATGCACCGGGCACGCGATCGCCATGGGCGCCTTCCTCCTGCTGTCCGGCGATTACCGGGTTGGCGCCGCAGGACGCTACAAGATCACTGCCAACGAGGTCGCAATCGGGGTCACGTTGCCGCTGGCAGCGGTCGAGATCTGCCGCCAGCGCCTCACGCCCGCCCACTTCAACCGGGCCACCATCCTGGCCGAGCTTTACCGGCCGGACAGCGCCATCCGGGCGGGCTTCCTCGACCGCGTCTGCGAGCCCGCCGACATCTGGGAAGCCGTGCGCGGCATCGCGCGGGACCTGACCAAGCTCGACCTTGACGCTCACCAAGCCACCAAGCTGCGGGTCAGAAACGCTGCCCTCGCCGACCTTCATGACGCCATCGCCGCGGACTACGCCGCCCTCACTCAACGTGACCTGGCCGCCGCCACGGCCGCGGCGGGACCCGCATGACCGTCGCGGCGACCCGCTGGCAAGCGGGGTAATCGTGACATCGCTCCGATAGCATCAGCGCATGCCCAGACCCAAGCAGCGCACCCCACAGCTGCGGGACCGGGTACTTCAGGCAGCCGTGGAGAAGCTGACAACTGAGGGCGTCGCCGGGTTCACCACTCGGAAGGTCGCCGAAGGAGCCGGTACCTCTACCCCCGCCGTCTACGAGCTATTCGGCGACAAGGCCGGACTGGTCCGCGAGCTGTTCTTCGAAGGCTTCCGGATGCTCTACCAGCGGCTTGACGAACTCGCCACCAGTGCCGACCCTCGCGCCGACATGATGGCCGTGATACCAGTCCTGCGCGAGTTCGCCCGAGACAATCCGGCCCTGTCTCGCCTGATGTTCTCGAGGGCGTTTGCGGAATTCGACCCCGGTCCCAGCGACCGCCAGGCAGGCACCGCCGTGCGCGAGTTCATCGTGGCACGCGTTCGCCGCTGCATTGACGCCGGCGTCATCGCCGGTGACCCAGCTGACATCGGTCACATCCTGCTAGCAGTCGCACAGGGCCTGATCCTGCAAGAGACCGCCGGCTGGCTGGGCACCTCCAGCACATCGATGAACCGCCGCTGGAACCTCGCGACCGCCGCCCTGGTCAACGGCCTATCCCCCGAGAAGCCACGACGGTAGCCCGCCAGTGTGCTGCGGGGATGCACAGTGGAGGCAACCAGCTCCCAATTGGCGACGTGGATCGGCTGCTCGGCCAGCAGACCTCGGCCAGCCGCTAGGACAGCCGATCGCTTCTTAAGGTGTGGCGGCAGCCTCAACACGGAGTTGGGGTGTGCCGGCGATTGTCTGCAGGACAACGCAGTATCGCTCGGTGAGACGGAGCAGCGTGGCCAGGTCTGCTTCGCTGGCGTCAGTGTCGAGGTCGAAGCGGACACGGATGGCCCTGAATCCGACCGGCGCATCTCGGTCGATCGCGAGCGTTCCGCGAAAGTCGAGTTCGCCCTCGGCGGTCACCGAGCCGCCGCGAACTTCGACGCCTACCGAGGTGGCCACGGACCGCAGGGTGACCCCGGCGCATGCAGCGAGCGCTTCCAACAGCATGTCACCGGAGCACAGCATCGACCCGTCCCCGCCGGTCGACGGGTGGAGACCTGCAGCAGCGAGCGCGCGGCCAGTCTGTACCGAGCAGGAGATGCCCTCGCCGAGAGTTCCGGTAGCCCGCAGAGTCACGACAGCCGCGGTCGGATCCGACCGGTAGCGATCCTTCAGCGGTGCCTGTACCGACCGAAGCCCGTCACGATCGACACGCTCCCCGCCAATGCCAGAACTCATCTGCACAGCATGCCAGCCACGAGGCGCACGGTCGAACGACGCGGGAGCCCAGCGTTGCGAAGCCCGCGCGATACCATCAGGGCCGTCTTGGCCGTGCACCCACCGTGCCGGCACACCCCACCGTCAAAGGACGACCATCGTGGAAATGAAGCTCGAGGTGGTGCAGGTCCCCGTCTCCGACGTCGACCGCGCGAGGGACTTCTACAGCGAGCAGCTCGGCTTCAACGTGGACGTGGACAGAGTGGTGACGGGCGGCATGCGCATCGTCCAGCTGACCCCGCCTGGGTCCGGTTGCTCCATCCATCTGGTCGAAGGCGCCGAGCCGCAGCGCGGGCTGACCCTGGTCGTGTCTGACATCGTAGCCATCCACACCGAGCTGACCAGGCTGGGTGCTCCCCTCAGCGACGTCATCCATTTCGAGGACGGCAAGCAGGTGCCAGGCCACAGCGACGAGCCGTGGAGCACGATGGTCTTCTTCACTGACCCAGACGGCAACAACTGGATCATGCAGGAGCGCCCGGCTGAGTAGTCCGCCCGGGCGACCCAAGGAATGTATGGGGTTCCATATCCGTTGGGCTGCTCGGACGCTCAGTGCGGTGGGGCAGGTGTCTCCCAATCGCCGTGTGGGTTCAGAAGAGGGAGATGCTCATGACTGACGTTGCCACTGCCGCAGAAAGCGACCGGATAACCCGCGACATCCTCAAGATCGCGGGGGTCGTCGTCCTCGGCGCCATCATGTCAATCCTCGACATCACGGTCGTCAACGTCGCCCTTCCAACCTTCCAGACCACGTTCGGGTCGGTCGGTCACCCGCTCGCCTACTCCACGGTGGCGTGGACGGTCACCGGCTACACGCTCGCGCTGGCGACCGTTATCCCGGTATCGGGTTGGGCCGCCGACCGGTTCGGCACCAAGCGCCTCTACGCGACGGCGATCGCGCTGTTCACCGCTGGCTCAGCGCTGTGCTCGATGGCCACCAGCATCAACATGCTGATCGGCTTCCGGGTGCTGCAGGGCTTCGGCGGCGGGATGCTGATGCCGCTCGGCATGACGATCCTCACCAGGGCGGCCGGCCCGAAGAGGATGGGCCGCCTCATGGCGATCCTCGGCGTACCGATGCTGCTCGGACCGATCGGCGGCCCGATCCTCGGGGGCTGGCTGATCGACGCCGCCAGCTGGCACTGGATCTTCCTCATCAACGTCCCAATCGGCGTGATCGCCCTGGTCTACGCGCTCACGGTATTGCCGAAAGACCAGCCGCGCCCCTCGGAGTCCTTCGACTTCCTAGGCGTGCTGATGATGTCCCCGGGCCTGGCCCTGTTCCTCTACGGCGTCTCCTCGATCCCCGCGGAGGGCAAGATCGGCACCCCGAAGGTGCTCGTCCCCGCCCTCATCGGCCTGGTTTTGGTCGTCGCCTTCGTGCTGTATTCGTTCAAGCCGAAGCACCCACTGCTGGACCTGCGGCTGTTCCGCAACCGCAACCTCGCGATCAGCATCCTCACCATGTTCCTGTTCGCGGTGGCTTTCTTCGGCGGCCTGCTGCTGGTACCCACGTACTTCCAGCAGATCCGCGGTGAGTCAGTGCTCAGGGCCGGCCTGCTTGTGGCGCCTCAGGGCATCGGCGCCATGCTGACCATGCCGATCGCGGGCACCCTGTCGGACAAGTTTCCGGTCGGCCGGATCGTTCCTTTCGGTCTCGTCTTCATCGCGGTCGGTATGGCCGGCCTGACCCAGATCAGCTCCACCACTCCCCTCCCTGTGCTGCTCGCCCTCCTGTTCATCATGGGCCTGGGAATGGGCAGCACGATGATGCCGATCATGACCTCGGCACTCAAGACGCTTCGCGCGCCCGAGGTCGCCCGCGGCTCGACGCTGCTCAACATCACTCAGCAGATCGCGAGCTCCGTCGGCGTCGCGGTGATGTCGGTCATCCTCACCAACGGCCTGAAGGGCGCCAAGCTCGCCTACCCGGCGATCGCGGCCCGGCACAACCCGCAGATCGCGGCGCAGATCGGCGGTAATGCCGTGAAGGAGGGCCTGGCCCAGGCCGCGAACGCGTTCGCCCACACGTACTGGGTGGCCTTTGCGCTCGTCGGGGTGACGGTCGTGGCGGCACTGTTCCTGCCCCGCAAGCGGGGTGAATCGCACCAGCTGGATGACGAGAAATCCGAGGCCGTTCCAGTAACCGCGCACTGACGCCTCTGTCGCTAGGTGCGGCCGAGTCGTTGGCAGGATCTTCGTTTCGCTGCCTGTCCGGCGTCGTACTGTGCCCGAGGGACTCTGTATCTCAGTCGCTGGCCGTGATCGCGCTTCTGCACGTGCTCGCACCTGACCGCCGCGGCCGATCACAGCGAGCGCGAGGCATTGTGAGCCCATGCGGGCGGCAAAGGCTTGACACCCCTTTTGTGAGCGTTAACATCAGCCCGTCACCGATGTTCATGCGCGTACCCGCCAACTTGGCGCGGCGCGGCAGCACGCTGGGAGGACGCGTCCATGGCCAACAGCGAGCTGCGCGCCGAGGCTGATGAGAACGCCCTGGCGGACGATCAGGAGGCGTCGGCCAGTGTCCGGGCGCTCATTATCCAAGGCCAGACCGTCCTTGGTATCGAGCTCGGCTCGACGCGCATCAAAGCGTGCCTGATCGACTCTCACAGTGCACCGATCGCGGCCGGGAGCGCGGAGTGGGAGAACGAGCTGGTCGGCGGGGTGTGGACTTACTCGCTTGATGCGGTGTGGTCTGGGCTCAGACGTTGTTACGCCGACCTCCTCACGGATGCCGAGCGCCAGTACGGGGTGCGGCCCTCTAGTTTCCGTGCGATCGGAGTGTCCGCGATGATGCACGGCTATCTGCCCTTTGACGCCAGCGGCGAGCTCCTGGTGCCGTTCCGGACGTGGCGTAATACGGCGACCGGGCAGGCGGCTGCGGAGCTGACCAAGACGCTCGGCGTCAACATGCCGCTGCGCTGGTCGGTCGCGCACCTCCTCCAGGCAGTGATCGACAACGAGCCGCATGTGCCGCGCATCCGGTTCCTGACGACGCTGGCCGGGTACGTGCACTGGCGGCTTACGGGCCGGAAGGTGCTGGGTGTTGGAGACGCGTCGGGGATGTTCCCGATCGACCCGGCGACGAGGAATTACGACCAGCGCATGCTTCGGCAGGTCGACGCGCTGGTGGCCGCTCGGGTTGCGGACGTGCGAGTCGCCGACTTGCTGCCTGAGGTACTCGTGGCCGGCCGGGATGCAGGAAGGCTGACGCCGGAGGGGGCCGCCCTGCTGGACCCAGGCGGGACACTGCGTCCTGGTGCCCCGTTCTGCCCGCCCGAGGGCGACGCGGGTACGGGCATGGTCTCCACCAACAGCGTCCGGCCGCGCCTGGGAAGCGTGAGCGTCGGCACGAGCATCTTCGCGATGGTCGTCCTCGAGAAGCCACTGCAGAAGTTGCACCCCGAACTCGACCTGGTGACCACGCCAGCGGGTGACCTCGTCGCGATGGTGCACTGCAACAACGGCGCATCTGAGCTCGGGGCGTGGGCGACGGTGTTCGAACAGTTCGCGACTGCCGTTGGCCGGCCGGCCCAGCCGGACGAGGTGTTCGGCACGCTGATGCGCCAGGCGCTGGCTGGAGAGGCAGACGGCGGTGGCCTGCTCGCTTACAACTACCTGTCCGGCGAGCCGATCACCGGCATGACAGAGGGGCGCCCGCTACTGGTGCGCACACCGGACAGCCGGCTAACGCTCGCGAACCTCGCTCGCACCCAGGTCTACTCCGCGTTCGCGACGCTCAGTCTGGGAATGCAGGTACTGGCCCAAGAGGGAGTCGAGCTCGAGTCACTGTTCGCGCAAGGCGGGCTATTCCGGACCCCGGGGGTCGCCCAGCGCCTGCTCGCGGCGGCCCTCGGCGCACCGGTAGCCGTCGGGCACACCGCCGGCGAGGGCGGGGCCTGGGGCATCGCTCTCCTCGCGGCCTATCTCGGCACTGCTCCCGCCCACTCCCTCGAAGACTTCCTGAGCACCGAGGTCTTCGCTGACACCTCATTCGCTGTTGTCGACCCGGACGCTCGGGATGTCGAGGGCTTTGCGGCCTTCCTCGAGCGTTACCGTGACGGCCTCCGGATCGAACAGGTGGCCGCCACGGCGATCTCCGGGGGCGGGCAATGAGCGCCGCAGAGACCGGGCGCTACCGCCTGGGGAGCATTACCGAGCGGGTCGCTCTGGCGCGTGTGCAGGTTGCGGCGTTGCACGCGGAACTGCCGAGGTGGGGGCTCGTCGTATGGACGGCCGGCAACGTATCGCAACGGGTGGCAGCGAACCCCGAGGCCGGCCCGGGTCAGCACGATCTGCTGGTCATCAAGCCGTCGGGTGTCACCTACGACGAGCTGACGCCCGAGGCGATGGTCGTCTGCGACCTGGACGGCAACGTGGTTGACGGCGAGCGCGCACCCTCGTCCGACACCGCCGCGCACGCCTATGTCTACCGGCACATGCCGCGAGTGGGCGGGGTGGTGCATACCCACTCGACTTTTGCGACGGCATGGGCAGCACGGGGAGAGGAGATCCCGTGCGTGCTCACCATGATGGCTGACGAATTCGGCGGACCGATCCCGGTCGGGCCGTTCGCAATCATCGGGGACGACTCGATCGGCGAAGGCATCGTGCAGACCCTCTCCGCATCCCGCTCGCCCGCAGTCCTGATGCAGGGACATGGCCCCTTCACGATCGGGTCCGACGCGCGTGCGGCCGTTAAGGCGGCGGTGATGCTCGAAGAGGTCGCCCGGGTCGTCCACCATGCGCGCCAGCTCGGCGAGCCGCTCGCGATCGCGCCGCAGGCGATCGACGTCCTCTATCACCGGTACCAGAACGTTTACGGCCAGCGGCCCGCTCCTATGGCTGCGACCCGTGTCGAGGAGGGAGCATGAGCATGCAGGACCCCTTCCAGAGCGTCGAAGTCTGGTTCCTCACCGGGAGCCAGGACCTCTACGGCCCTGATGTGCTCGCTCAGGTTGCCTCGCAGTCACAGCAAGTCGCGGGGCTGCTGGACGCGGCGGACCAGGTGCCCGTCCGCGTGGTGTGGAAGCCGGTGCTCAAGGACTCCGAGTCGATCCGGCGAACGATGCTCGAGGCGGCGGCCGTGGACCGGTGCGTCGGGCTGATCGCGTGGATGCACACTTTCTCGCCCGCGAAGATGTGGCTGCGCGGGCTTTCCGTGCTGTCAAAGCCGCTCCTGCAACTCCACACGCAGGCGAATATTCAGCTGCCGTGGTCCGTGATTGACATGGACTTCATGAACCTCAACCAGGCAGCACACGGTGACCGCGAGTTCGGGTACGCGCTCACCCGTATGGCCGTGCCGCGCAAGGTCGTGGTCGGGCACGCCTCGGACGCTCGCGTGCAGAAGGCCGTCGGGGTGTGGGCGCGGGCCGCAGTAGGCAACGCCGTCCTGCGCTCGCTGCGCCTGGCGCGTTTTGGCGACAACATGCGCCAGGTAGCGGTCACCGAGGGTGACAAGACTGAGGCCGAGATCCGGTTCGGAGTCTCCGTGAACACCTGGAGCGTGAACGACCTGGTGGAGCGCGTGGACGCCGTGCCTGAGGGCGACGTCGACGCGCTCGTCCAGGAGTACCGGGAGCGGTACGACGTGATGCCCGAGCTCCGGTCTGACGGCGAACGCCACGAGTCGCTGCGCTACGGGGCGCGCATCGAGGCCGGACTGCGCTCGTTTCTCGCGGACGGGGCCTTCGGAGCCTTCACCACGAACTTCGAGGACCTCGGCGGCTTGCGCCAGCTCCCCGGCCTTGGCGTGCAGAGGCTGACAGCCGACGGATACGGCTTCGGGCCAGAGGGCGACTGGAAGACCGCCATCCTGGTGAAGGTCGCCAAGGTCATGGGCTACGGCCTGCCCGGCGGGGCGTCGCTCATGGAGGACTACACCTACGACCTCACTCCGGGCAGGGAACTCGTCCTCGGGGCCCACATGCTTGAGGTCTGCCCGTCGCTGACCACGGCACGGCCCAGGCTCGATATCCACCCGCTGGGAATCGGCGGGCGAGAAGACCCCGTGCGGCTCGTCTTCGAGGCCGACCCGGGCCCTGGTCTTGTCGTCGCCATGAGCGACATGCGCGACCGCTTCCGGCTCGTGGCCAACGTCGTGAACGTCCTGCCGGCGCCTCAGCAACTTCCCAGGCTCCCGGTCGGCCATGCCGTCTGGCGACCCGAGCCGGATCTCCCGACGTCGGCGGCCGCATGGCTGCTGGCCGGTGCGGCACACCACACGGTCATGACCACGGCGCTCGGCATAGAGGCGTTCGAGGACCTCGCACGGATGTCGGGCACCGAGCTCGTCACGATCGACCGAACGACCAGCGTGCCCGTATTCGAACGCGAGTTGCGGTGGAATTCCGTCTACCACCGGGTGGCCAGCGGCGTGTAGACGCCGTAACCGCTACTGGCGGTGGCACGCCATCATCGTCATCATGCGGGCGCACTCCAGGTCCGCCTCATGCAACCGGTCCGTACCGGTCCGCCGGCCGGCCCGAAACGCCAACTTCGGCACAGAACAAGCGGCCGGAGTTCGGGTAGCGCTCGCGGGTGCCGGCCGTCATGTCTTCCTGTGATGTCGTGATGAACAGCGTGCCGAGACCAGGGCCGCCGAAGCAGCAGCTGCTGACCAGCGGTGCATCTACCTCGACAGTCGCCAGTGGCTCCCCTGCGGGCGAATAACGGCGAACCGACCATCCGTTCCACAGGGCGACCCAGAGGCAGTCCTCGGCGTCGATGGTCATGCCGTCGGGCTGGCCCTCCCGCGGGTCGATGGTGACCACCGTTGTCCGGTTCGTGAGCTGTCCGTCGGAGAGCACATCGAAGCGGTCGATGCGCTGGGTCGGAGTGTCGATGAAGTACATCCGGGTGCCGTCGGATGACCAGGCCAGACCGTTAGAGATGGTGAGCTCTCGCAGCACCACACTGAGGTCGCCATGGGGCCCCAGGCGGTACAGCGTCCCGGCTCCCCCGGTCTTGTCCCATGCCATGCTCCCGGCCCAGAACGCGCCGCCCGGGTCGCATTTGCCGTCGTTCATGCGCATCCGCACCGCGGCCGCCGACTCGGGCTGAGCGAGGAGCTGAACGCTGCCGTCGGGGCGCAGGCGGGCGAAGCCAGCTGCGCACGCCATCATCCATCCCTCTGTCACTGCAGATGGCACGACGGCGCCGACCGGAGCGCCGACGTCATAAGTTCGCGTGATCGTCAGCTCGTCCGCGTGTTCGTCAAACACCGCGACGTTGACGAGGCCTGCGTACTGGTCGACCCACAGGAGCGTGCTGGTGCGCTGGTCCCAGCAGGGTCCTTCAGCATGATCGCTGCGCACCGCGATCGCCGGCCTGCTCTGGAATGTCCGCACGATGTCGACCCCATCCGCTCGAAGGCCGCAAGCCACTGCGCCCGATTCAATCCCTGAGCGGGCCGGATGTCGAACTCGAGCACCGCTAGCTGACACGCGAGCACGCGCGGAAGGTAACGGCTGCCCGATCGTGAATCGCCCCGGAGGCGTCTGCGGTCCGGCTGGGCCGGGAGCGGCACGAGTCGGCTCGGCAGGCCGCGCGAATGCTGGGTTATAGTTTGGCCAATCTCGGCCGGAGGGGCGCAATGGCGGCTTCTGAACGCAGTCAGCCGGCCCGGCCGTTGATGGTGGATGTGGCCAGGCGGGCCGGTGTTTCCCACCAGACTGTCTCGCGCGTGCTGAACAATCACCCTCACGTCAGGCCGGAGACCCGCGCTGGCGTGCTGGCCGCGATCGCCGATCTCGGGTACCGGCCCAACGCCGCGGCACGAACGCTTGTCACCGGCCGGACGAATGCACTCGGGGTGATCAGCTTCGACACCACGCTGTACGGACCGGCGTCGATGCTCTACGGCATCGAGCGAGCCGCGCGGCCTGACTACTCGGTTGCCATCGCGAGCCTGCAGGCATTCGATCGCGACTCGCTGCTGGACGCCGTTGAGCGCCTTCTCGACCAGGGGGTCGAGGGAATCATCGTGATCGCCCCGGTGACCACGGCGGTCGCGGCTCTCAGCGGGCTCGCTCCGGACATTCCACTAGTGGCGGTGGGGTGCCTGGCCGACGTGCCACTGCCATCGGTGGCCATCGACAACAGGGCGGGTGCCGCTCAGGCGACGCAGCACCTGCTTGACCTCGGCCACGAGACCGTTTACCACGTGGCCGGACCTGAGGCCTGGCTGGATGCGCGGCAGCGGATCGCAGGCTGGCGCGACGCCCTGCGTGCGGCTCGGGCGGTGGAGCCTGAGCTGCTGCGCGGCGACTGGTCGGCGCGGTCTGGATATGAGATGGGCCGGCAACTGTCCGGGATGCCGGATGTCACTGGGGTGCTGTGTGGCAACGACTCGATGGCGCTCGGGGTGCTCCGCGCGTTCGCCGAGTCCGGCCGGAAGGTACCCCGTGACGTCAGCGTTGTCGGGTTCGACGACATAGCCGAGGCACCGTACTTCCTCCCGCCGCTCACGACGATGCGGCAGAACTTCGGCGAGCTCGGCCGGCGGGCACTGCATCTGCTGATCGAGCACATTGACCATGGGCAGCCGTCGG
>DASQIW010000052.1:0-2555 GCA_035631375.1 Streptosporangiaceae bacterium | reverse complement strand
GGTGCAGTACTACAACAAGCAGCACCACACCCATGTCCAGGTGCTCGGCTGGAGCTATCCGAGCCAGCACGGCACCTTCGCGGGCAGCTTCACCGCGACCGCCGTAGGCCAGACCGTCACCAACACGTTCATCAACGATGGTGCCGACATCATCTTCCCGGTGGCGGGCCTCGTCGGGCTCGGTTCGGCCAAGGCGGTGCAGACCGCCAACGCCGCCGGCAAACACGTCGGCATGTTCTGGGTGGACACTGACGGCTGCGTCAGCGCCGCGACCTACTGCCCGTACTTCGTCACCAGCGTGGAAAAGGGCCTCACCGTCTCGGTGAAGACCGCCGTGCTCAACGCCGCCAAGGGCCACATCGGCGGCAGCTACGTCGGCACCCTCGCCAACGGCGGGGCCGTGCTGGGTCCGTTCCACGACTGGGCGTCCAAGGTCCCCGCGTCGCTACAGGCCGAGCTCAAGACGCTGGAGCAGCAGATCATCAGCGGCAAGATCGTTCCCGCGACGAAGAGCCCTGTGTAGTCAGGGGCACCCGGTAGGAAGTACGTTCAAGCTGGTCGGTGTCCCTGCCGTGGCCGGGGACACCGACCAGATTCGGCTGGAGGGTGGCTGCCGGTGAAGCTTGAGCTGCGCGGTATCACGAAGCGCTTCGGGAGCCTCGTCGCCAACGACCATATCGACCTGGTCGTCCAGCCCGGCGAGATCCATGCCCTGCTCGGTGAGAACGGCGCGGGCAAGACCACGCTGATGAACGTGCTCTACGGGCTGGTGCAGCCCGACGAGGGCGAGATCCTCCTCGACGACGAGCCGGTCGCCATCCACTCGCACCGGGACGCGATCCGGGCCAAGGTGGGCATGGTGCACCAGCACTTCATGCTGGTGCCGGTCTTCACCGTGGCCGAGAACGTCACGCTCGGCGCCGAGCCGGTGCGCAGGCTGGCCACGCCCGCGCTCACATGGGGCGGGCTGCGGGTCCCGCCGCTCGGCCTGCCCTCGATAGGCCTGCTCGACCGGCGCAAGGCCCGCCGTGAGGTGCTCGGACTCTCTGAGCGGTTCGGCCTGCGGGTCGACCCCGACGCCCTGGTGGAGGACCTGCCGGTCGGCGTGCAGCAGCGGGTCGAGATCATCAAGGCGCTGCTGCGCGAAGCCAGCGTGCTCGTGCTCGACGAGCCCACCGCCGTGCTGACCCCGGGTGAGACCGAGGACCTGTTCCGGATCATGCGCGAGCTGCGGGAGGGTGGACGGTCGATCATCTTCATCTCGCACAAGCTCAAAGAGGTGCAGGCGATCGCCGACAACATCACGATTATCAGGCGAGGGAAGGTCGTGGGGCAGCGCCCGCCCAGTACCAGCAGCGTCGAGCTCGCGTCGTTGATGGTCGGCCGGTCGGTCCAGCTGCGGGTGAGTAAGGAGCCGGCCGTACCGGCCGGCGTGGTGCTCGAGGTCCAGGACCTGCACGTGCACGGGGAACGCGGCGAGCACTCGGTGCGTGGCGTGTCGTTCGAGGTGCGGGCGGGTGAGATCCTGGGCGTGGCCGGTGTGCAGGGGAATGGCCAGACCGAGCTGTGCGAGGCGCTGATGGGCCTGCGGCCCTCGACCGGCTCGGTGCGGCTTGACGGCACCGATATCAGTCACGCCTCGACCCGCGACCGGCTGCGGGCAGGCGTCGGCTACATCCCCGAGGACAGGTCGGAGGACGGCCTGGTGGGCGACTTCTCGGTCGCCGACAACCTCATACTCGACGTCTACGACCGGCCGCCGTACGCCAACGGCATCGCGCTGGACCTGACCGCCATCCGGGACACGGCGGCCACCCGCGTGCAGGAGTACGACGTGCGGACCACGTCCGTGGAGACGCCAGCCGGGACGCTGTCCGGCGGCAACCAGCAGAAGGTCGTGGTCGCGCGCGAGATGAGCCGCGACGTCAAGCTGCTGCTGGCCAGCCAGCCCACCCGGGGCCTCGACGTCGGCTCGATCGAGTTCGTGCACAGGCGGCTGGTCACCCAGCGGGACGCGGGCGCCGCCGTGCTGCTCGTCTCGTCCGAACTCGACGAGATCTACGCCCTGGCCGACCGCATCGCCGTCATGTACGAGGGGCGGATCGTCGCGTTCCGCCCGCCGACCATCCCCGAGGAGGAACTCGGCCTGCTGATGGCCGGCAGTGGAGTAGACGGGCCCACCGGCTCCGACCCCGGGGGTGGACCGGACAGCCCAGGGCAGGAGCCGAGCACTCATGACTGATCAGCACGAGGCCGAGTCCTCAGCAGCGACCGCAGCGGCCGCCACCGCCGCCGATACCGGCGCACCCGCGCCAGACAAGCCCCGCGGCAGGCTGCCGATGACCGGCAGCATGATCATCCAGGCGATCACCGAGGGGCACTCTGTCGTCCTCACGATCCTGGCGGTGTTCGTCGCCCTGGTGATCGGCGCCATCCTGATCGTGGCCAGTGACCCGGTGGTGCTCCGCGCGTGGGACTCGTTCGGCTACGCGCCCGGCGCCGCGCTGTCGGCGACCTGGAACTCGGTGGCCGCGGCCTACTCGGCGCTGTTCGAG
>DASQIW010000051.1:0-2145 GCA_035631375.1 Streptosporangiaceae bacterium | reverse complement strand
GAACTCGCAGCAATCGGCCGCGGTGCACGCGGCGGCGCTGGCCGCCTCGTGCGATTCGGACACGTTCGTGTTTCTCGCGCCAGAGCAGTTAGCCAACAGGCAGACCCGCGAAACGCTCCGGCGCGCGGGACCGGGCCTTTTGGTGGTTGACGAAGCGCACCTGATCAGCCAGTGGGGCCACGACTTCCGCCCCGACTACATGCTGCTCGGAGCGCAGGCCGAGGCGGTCGGCGCACCGGTCCGCCTGGCCCTGACCGCCACCGCCGCGCCGCCAGTGCGGCAGGAAATCATCCGGCGGCTCGGCCTGCGCAACCCGGCGGTGGTGATCGGCGACTTCGACCGGCCGCATCTCCATCTCTCGGCGCAGCACGTGCGCACCATCCCCGACAAGGAGCGCGAGCTCGTGCACGCGGCGGGTGAGTTCGCCGGCCAGGGGATCGTCTACGCGGCAACGCATGCCAGCGCACAGGCGGCCCACGACGCGCTCGCCTCAGCCGGCGAACAGGTGACGCTCTATCACGCCGGGCTGTCGGGGCGCGAGCGGCGCGAGGCCATGACGGCGTTCCTGGACGGCCCCGCCCGCATCATCGCGGCCACGGTCGCGTTCGGCATGGGGATCGACAAGCCGGACGTCCGCTGGGTGCTGCACTTCGACCCGCCGCCGTCGCTGGACGGGTACTACCAGGAAATCGGGCGCACCGGCCGGGACGGCCAGCCGTCGCACGTGCGGCTGCTGTACCGCTACGACGACTTCGAGCTGGCGCGTCATCTGATCGCCAGGGGCGTCCCCGGCGCGGCCGTCGCAGACGCCGCGGCCGCGGTGGCGGCCGGTCAGCGGATCGAGCCTGGCGCGCGAAAGCAGACGGCCGCGCTGGCCCGGCTGGCCGATCTCGGCGCGGTGGCCTGGCAGGCGGACGGCGACGTCCGCTGGACCGCGGCGATGAGCGTGACCGCGGCGCTGGAGGCATCGGAAGCGCAGACGCAACGCGAGGACGAGGTGGAGCGCTCGCGGCTGACGATGATGCGCCGTTACGCCGAGCACACCGGCTGCCGCCGGTCCTTCTTGCTGACCTACTTCGGCCAGGACTATCCCGGCCCGTGCGGGAACTGCGACAACGACCTCACGCACCCCGAGGCTGCGCGGGCTGAGGTCCCGTTCGCCGTGGGCACGCGCGTCATCAGCGAGCGCTGGGGCGAGGGCACGGTGCAGCGTTATGACGGCGATCAGGTCACGGTGCTTTTCGACGAACACGGTTACCGCGAGCTGTTCGTGCCGGTGGTGGTCGAACGCGCCCTCCTGCGGTCCGCGCCGGGTACAGATGATGGAACTTCGGAAAGTAGCCCCGACCGGATTTGAACCGGCGCTACCGGTATTGCTGCCACCCCGGCCGGGATGTGGAGCCGGATCCGGGCCGCCGCGGCGCGCGGAAAGCGGTTGCGGCCGCTGATACGGTGATCACGTGACTGCTGGACGACAGATGAGCGCAGGCCTCCGGCATCCGCGAGCCGGGCTGTCCCGGGCCGGGGCGGGGGCCGAGCTCTTCGCATCGCGCCACCGTGGGGTGGCCCGATGAGTGAACCGCGGTAGCGTCTGGCGTTTCTCCGGTACGGCCGATCCGCCGTCATGCCTTCATGTGGCTGGCTTTCTTTAAGGCTTCGCCACGTGGTTGACCTGGTCACCATCGCCCGCCGTCTTGTCGGGTTGTCACTCCTCGGTATCCACCGCGCTCGCGCGCCGCCGTCCAGGCAGCTTGTACCAGGGAGACCGAGATGATCACGAACGACCACGATGACAAGGACCGTGGCGCCACCTGGCGCCGCGGCGCGCTGCGCGACCTGGTGGCGGACATCGAGCCGCTGCGCACCTCGCGCGATTTCCGGCTGGTGTTCGCCAGCCGAACCGTCACCTTGTTCGGCAGCCAGGCCACCGAGGTGGCGCTGCTCGTGCAGGCCAGGCAGCTCACCGGGTCGGCAGTCGCGGTGGGCCTGCTCGGCGCGGTCGAGCTGGTGCCGCTGGTGGTGTTCGGTCTGTACGGCGGCGCGCTCGCCGACCGGCTGGACCGCAGACGGCTGATCCGGTGGTGCGAGGCCGGGTTGGGCGGCTGCGCGGCGCTCCTGCTGATCAACGCGTCGCTGCCGCGGCCG
>DASQIW010000050.1:0-4521 GCA_035631375.1 Streptosporangiaceae bacterium | reverse complement strand
CCGACGACACGACCGACGACGCCGTCGCCAGCACCACTCATTGAGAGCACAATAGCCAGATGGACGCACCGAGCCAGATGAAGTCCGAAGCGGACCAACGGCCCGGACTGCGCGAGCGCAAGAAGGCCAGGACGCGTGCTTCCATCAGGGAGCACGCGCTCCGGCTTTTCCGTGAGCAAGGCTATGACGCCACGACCGTCGACCAGATCGCCGAGGCCGCCGACGTGTCGCCGAGCACGTTTTTCCGGTACTACCCCACCAAGGAGGACGTGGTACTGCAGGACGACGTCGACATGCTCGCGATCGGATCGTTCTACCAGCAGCCAGCCGACCTCTCGATCGTCGGGGCGTTCAGGGCGGCGGCCAAGGACGCTCTCGCCTCGCTGAGCGAGGAGGACATGGCGACCTTTCAGGAGACCTCCTCGCTCATCTTCACCGTCCCCGAATTGCGAGCCCGCGCGATGGACGAGTACTCGCGCACGATCAACGTCATCGCCGAAGCGGCCGCGACGCGATCAGGCCGCGATCCGAACGACTTCGCCGTGCGCAACGTCGCCGGGGCCATCGTCGGCGTCATTATGGCGGCGACCATGCCGTGGAGCGACTGGGTCGAGTCCCCGTCCAAGCACATGTTCGAGCGAATCGATGCCGCGCTCGCTCACCTCGAGGCCGGCCTCCCGCTCTAGCCCGCATGCCGCTGCTCGCCTCTCCCGGCTCCCGCTCCTGCCCATCCACCGAGCTCCCGCTCCAGGCCAGCCACCCGGCTCCCGCCCTAGACCATCCACCCGGCCCGGGAATGTTGCACGTTCAATTAATGTTCAGCGACGTAGAGCGCGAGCAGGCGGGGTACGACAGCGGTTGTCGTCCTCGCCAGGTGGGAGGATTTTCTTATGCCAGCCGTAACTGTCGACGACATCTTGCTGCTGCCCCGGATCTCAGAGCCTGACCGGACCGTCGCGAGAGACCGCAAGGTGCTTGCGGTAACCACTGCGCCTTCGGCTCTTGAGGGCGAGGGCTTCCCCGTCCGGCGAGCGTTCGCCGGAGTCGACCTCCGTGCGCTCGACCCTTTCATTCACATGGACCAGATGGGCGAAGTCGACTACGCGCCCGGCGAGCCCAAGGGTACGGCGTGGCATCCGCACCGTGGGTTCGAGACGGTCACTTACATGATCGACGGGACCTTCCGGCACCAGGACTCCAACGGCGGCGGCGGGCTGATCACCAACGGTGACACGCAGTGGATGACAGCCGGCGGCGGCATCTTGCACATCGAGGCACCGCCCGAGGACATGGTCATGAGCGGAGGGCTGTTCCACGGCTTCCAGCTCTGGGTCAACCTGCCGTCATCGATGAAGATGACCGCGCCCAGATACCAGGACATCCGCGCAGGCCAGGTCGCGCTGCTGAGCTCTTCGGATGGCGGGACGCTGATCCGAGTGATCGCTGGCGAGGTGGACGGCCACCCAGGTCCCGGCGTCACCCACACGCCGATCACCCTCCTGCACGCGACGCTGCAGCCGGGCGCGCAGCTGAGGCTTCCTTGGCGTGCCGACTTCAACGCCCTCGGCTACGTGATGGCGGGTTCAGGCACCGTGGGCGCCGATCACAGGCCGGTGCGGTCAGGTCAGCTCGCCGTGTTCGGCCCAGGCGACACGCTGACGTTCAGCGCCAGCGACCGGGCGAACGGCCCGAGCGAGGGCATGGAATTGCTGGTGCTCGGCGGCCAGCCAATCAGGGAGCCAGTCGCCGCCTACGGCCCGTTCGTCATGAACACCAGGGCCGAGCTAGTCAAGGCATTCGAGGACTACCAGGCGGGCCGGCTCGGCACGATCCCGGCCGAGCGGACCGAGATCCCGGACCAGCCCCACCCAGGCCACGACGTCCTGTAAGCCACCGCAGCGGCCGACCAACCTGCGACGCCAACCCACCCCCGGCCCACGGCACGCACCACCCAACCCGGCCGGCACCACTCGACCCGGCTCCCACCAGCCCCATCACTAACACCCGCACCAGCGGCCAGGCGAAGCCACCCGCGGGCAGGCCCATCGACGCCCCGTTGATGGCGTGATAGAACCAGCGTCGGACCGACGATGGGGTTGCCCCACAGGCCGGCACCCCACCGTCGGTCCGACGATGGGGTGCCAACTCGTCATGGGCCGCTGCGAGGGCGGAACCCAGGGCAACCTGGCGATCGCCGGCCCTGCGGCGGGCCGCCCGGCTGGCGGCCGTCGGCGAAGCCCAGCGATGTGCCACGGCAGGGGTCAGAGCACCACCCCTGGCACACAGCGGGGGTTCGCCCACGCGGGCCTAACCCCAGCAGAGGCACACAGCTGGGGTTCGCCTGCGCCAGAGCCCGCCCCGGCCGGAGCCGCCTCAACTAGACCGCGGCCCGGCGGATCTCGAAGGTGAAGCAGCCGAACTCGATCGCGCGAGCGTGCACGACGGCCACTTCTGGGTTGGCGAAGATCTCATCGAGTAGCCGGCGCGCTGCGGCGCGGTCGCCGACTTCGTCGGCCGATGCCAGCCGGCCCAGCAGGATGCTGCCATCTGCCCGATAGGCGCGGAACATCCGCGACCAGCCAGTGAAGTCCTCCGGATACTCGCTCCCGCCCGGCCCGTCGCACGGCTCGGGGTGGATGAACACGGGTCCGACTTCGTCGTAGGGACCGGGATCTGCGCCTGCCTCATTCGCCCACTGCCGCAACGGGGCATAGGAGACCAGCGCGATTCGCTCTCCCGGCTTGCTGACACGCAGGCAACACCGCAGCGGGCTGCCGCCCTCTCCTTCGGTGACCAGCCGCGGCGCGCGGCCAGCGTCGTCGGTCACCCGCAGCCGGGCAAGCACGCCGGGGTCGATCGCCCTGACCTCGAAGGTCTCAGTCGCCTGGGCGCCAGATACATCTGCTTGAATCGTCGTCACACCCGCTAGTCTGCCGCCAGAACCACGACAAAAGCTGGCAGAAAAACGACATCGCTCAACCGCCCGCTGCCAGCCGGCGAAGCGCCCCGCGAACGACCTGCGGATCGGTCGTGGTCCAGAACGGCGGCAGCGACGCGCGCAGGAAACCCGAGTACCTCGCCGTGCTAAGTCTCGGATCAAGAACGGCGATGACGCCCCGGTCGGTCATCGTACGCAGCAGCCGCCCGGCGCCCTGAGCGAGCAGCAGCGCTGCCTGCGTCGCCGCGACCGACATGAAGCCGTTGCCGCCCCGAGCGGCAACGGCGCGCTGCCTCGCCGAGGCCAGCGGGTCGTCCGGCCGGGGGAACGGGATCCTGTCGATGACCACGAGCTGCAGTGACGAGCCTGGCACGTCGACCCCTTGCCAAAGTGACAAGGTGCCGAACAGGCAGGTTGCCTCGTCGGCGGCGAACTGAGTGATCAGCTGTGAGGTCTGGTCGTCCCCCTGGCAGAGCAGCGGGAACTCGATCCGGTCACGCAACTCGTCGGCGGCCTGCCTGGCGGCTCGCATCGATGAGAACAGCCCTAGCGTGCGGCCGCCAGCCGCGTCGATCAGCTCGGCGAGCTCGTCGAGGTAGGAGTCGGCAAGGCCGTCCCTGCCCGGTGGCGGCAGGTGCTTGGCCACGTACAAGATGGCGCTGCGCGGATGGTCGAAAGGAGATCCCACGTCCATCCCCGTCCACGCCAGCGAGTGCAGCCCGCCTGACTCCCCCCGACCACCCGACTCAGAAGCCGACTCAGACTCTGACTCAGACTCTGACTCAGGCTCCGGCTCCGGCTCCGACGCATCCTCGGACGCCGGCGCCAACGGCGGGTCGTCCGCCGCCCTGGCGAGCCCCCACTGTCTGGCCAGCGGCTCGAAAGAGCCGCCGAGCGCCAGCGTCGCCGAGGTCAGCACCACGGTCCTGCGCCCGAACAGCCGACTGGCAAGCAACCCGCCAACCCCGAGCGGAGCCACCCGCAGCGTGGCCGGTCGCCCAGACTCATCGGCGCTGGCCCGGGGGGACGACCCCGCAGAACCCCCCGAGGAGGGCCGGTCCATCCAGACCACATCGGTCCGGTCGGCGATGCCGGCGCCGAACGCCCCGAGCATCCGCTCGGCGGCGTCGCCGACCTCTCCGAGCGCCGCCAGCGCGGCGCGCCGGGCCGCGACCCGCTCGGGCTCGGAGTCGTCGATCTTCGAGCTGGTGCGGAACTCGGCCGCGCAGCCTGCCGCCGCGTCCCTGACCGACTCCAGGGCGGCCGCCAGCGCCTCGCCAAGCACGTCGATGCGGCCAGCAGGGATCTCGGCGAACACGCGCTCGGCCGCGTCGGCCGCCTCACGCAGCCTGCTCACCCGCTTCTCGTCGATCATCTTTCCGCAGCGGCGAGCCGCGATCTCCATACCAGGAGCCGACAGATCGTCGGAGGCGACCGAGGTAACCCGGTCGGTCAGGTCGTGTGCCTCATCGATGATCACGACGTCATGCTCGGGAAAGACCTCGAAGTCCTCGAGCGCGTCGATCGCCAGCAGCGCATGGTTGGTCACGACAATGTCGGCCCTGCCTGCGTCGTCACGTGCC
>DASQIW010000049.1:0-4770 GCA_035631375.1 Streptosporangiaceae bacterium | reverse complement strand
TGAGAGCCCACGTCAAGTCCTCCTCCGGCACGACGGTTGACAGGATGTCCGGACAGGACGACTGAGCGGGACGTCCGGCATCCGCTCAACCGGTGCGCATCTGCTCACCGTGTTGAAGTATGATCCTGGGCCGGAGCTGGTGCAAGACTTAGGCGGCAATTGCTATCCGCTCAGACCGTCTCCTTGACCGTGTCGTGACCTGCCCAGCTTTGATCCAGAACGGTGACGCCGTCCATGGTCACGTTGGCCTCGACAACGCTCGCGCGCCGGGATGACCTGCTGCGCACTCTGACCGTAACCTGCTCTCCCGCAGGCATGCGCAGGCCGACATCGATCCTCGCCAGCACGGCGGCCCCGTCAGGGCGGTCGGCCTGCACGCGGGCGGTGTATCTCTCGTCCAGCTCCATGTCGGCACCGGGTGGGCTACGAAGCCGCGACCTGGCACCAAAGGTCACGGCGAGCTCATTTGTGGCCTTGTCATGCAACAGGCTGAACGCCGGCTCATCGGCGGTAACCCAGCCGCTGTCCGGTCCCTTCGGCGGCCGTGTGATGGTCGCAGGCACGTCAGTTCTGTCTCCTGCACGGCCCACCGGTACCCGCAACGCAGATGCGCTGCCCGGCCCGGACTGGAATACCAGCTCGGGGTTGGACGAGGTTGGCCAGATCCGGGGGAAATCGGAGCACGCCACGCTGAGCCGAACTCGCGCGCCCGCGGGCAGCACGAACGCGGCCGGCCCGAGGCTGATGGTGGTCGCTTTCAACGGCACGCCGGCGTCGGCACCATCGCCAGCGTCGCCGACGGTGACCAGGGGCCGGGCGGGGATCCGGCACCACCCGGCCGTGATGAGCGTCGAACGTTCGTCGGGGCCGACCACGGACAACCGTGCGACCACATGTGCCTCGTCTCCGTTCGGCACCGCTACGTAGAGATCGGCCTCCGGGGCGCCCGCTATCAGGAGGCTTTCCGGAAACGGGTCGCTGGTGAAGGTGAGGCTCCGGGCGTCGTCAATGCTTTGCTCCTCCGGCCAGCCGTGACCGGTGCCGAAGGGGTCCCACATGCCACCGGCGATTCCGACCGTCGGATCGGCGCGGTAGGACCGCGAGCCCGGCTGTTGCGGCGGGTCGGCGGTGAGGCGGTATCCGGCCAGGAAGAGCTGCATCTGCGTGACGCCGTCCGGGGGCCAGTGCCGCGCGGCCCGCCATCCCTCCCCCCCGGCGAAGAACAGGACTGGCGCTTGCGGCCCAGATCTGGATTCCGGTCCGGGCCTTAGGTGGGCATCCCACCAGTCCGCCATGTCGGCCACCCAGTCGTAGGAATCGGCAGCGGCCAGGTGCGGCAGGACGTGCATCCACGGGCCCATAACGAGTCTCTTGGGCCCACGGACGTCACCGAAGACCCGGATCACGGCGTCCTTGTAGGTGTCGGCCCACCCGCCGATCAGCATCGTAGGTATGTCGATGGCGGTCGCGTCTACCCGCCGGGCCTGCCAGTAGGCGTCTGGCTCTGGGTGGCTCTGCCAGCTCACCGCGGGTGGCTGACCGTCAGCCAGCCACTGCAGTCGCTGCTGCCAGGTACGGCGCCACCTCCCGCCGGGATCTTGCAGGGTCGGTGGGCACAAGCTGAGCGCCACCATGTGCGCGGCCCATGCGTAACGGCCCAGCATCGTGGTGCAGCCATTGCGGGTGATCGAGTCGCGATGAATGTCGTTGGTGGCGTAGGCCGCCATGATCGCGCGCAGGTGCGGTGGCCTGCACGCCGCCGCGGCCAGGGCGTTCATCCCCCCATAGGACACTCCCCACGCCCCGACGTTGCCGTCGCACCAATCCTGGACGGCTACCCACTCGATGACCTCCGCCAAGTCACGGCCCTCGCTGGACAGCTCGAAGCACCTCCAGGCTCCCCGCGAGGCCCCGGTTCCCGCCATGTCCACGAAAACGCTCGCGTAGCCCCGTCCACACAGCCGGATGCGGCAGCCCTCAAAGAGGCTGCCGATGATGTCGTCCTTGCGGTAGGGGTAGTAGCTGACCAGCACCGGACCTGGCTGGCCGTGGGCTGGCCGGTAAAGATCGCCGGACAATCTGGTTCCATCTGCGAGTACGACGGCAAGATCCCGTTCTATCTGAACGTCACTCGCGGGCTGCTCAGACATTTCTCGTCCTGCTCCAGGCCCAGCACGGCCGCTGGCCGGCGTGCTACCGCCCAGCGGTGGTAGTGAGCATTTGCTCACGGTATGCACGATTGTCCGACCCTCAGTATGAGCGGCGCGCCCATGGCCGGCAAGGGCCCAGGAGGGTGTGGACCCGGAGCGGACGAGACGGCCTGACCCGGCCCCGCGAAATCGGTCCGGGGGCTTGCCACCGCCTCCGAGGCGGCTGATACTTCTTCACGCGAGCAGATGTGCGATCCATGAGCGAATGCTCGTAACCCTGAGGGGGAGGCTGGCTGATGACCGCGCCGCGCCTCAGCGCCGGAGTGATCACCGCGGACCTGACCAAGCTGGGCATGGAGCTGGAGATCCTCCGCGGCAAGGCGGCCTGGGCGCATGTCGATGTGATGGATGGCAGGTTCTGCCCGCAGCTGACGGTCGGCCCGGCCTTCATCGCGGCCGTGGCCTCGACGGGGATCCCCGTGGACGCCCACCTGATGGTGGAGGAACCACGCAGGCTGGTCCCGGATGTCGCCGCCGCGGGTGCGGCCGTCATCACCGTGCACGCCGAGGCCGACCGGCATCTGCACCGCACCCTGCAAGAGATGACGCAACTCGCCGGAGAATCCCCGTCGTTCCTGCGTGGCGTCGCGATCAATCCCGGCACGCCCGTCCAGGCGGTCGAGCCGGTGCTCGAGCTGGCCGACCTGGTTCTGGTGCTGGCGGTCAATCCAGGCTGGCCAGGCCAGGCTCCGGCCGCCAATACCCGCCGCCGGGTGGCCGCGGTCCGTGAGCTGGCCGCAGCCTGCCGCACCGATGTGCTGGTAGGCGTGGACGGCGGGGTCACCATCGGCAACGCAGCCGAGATCGCTGGCTGGGAGCCCGACGTCATCGTGAGCGGCAGCGCGATCTTCGACCACCGCGACCCGGCACGCAACCTCGAACTGCTGGCCCAAGCCCTGGACCGGCCGGTGCGGGTGCCATGAGCCGCCCCGAGCCGGTCCGCATCCTGGTGATCGGCGACCCGTACATGCCGGCGTCGGTGTACGCCCCGTTCCTGGCGGGCCTCGGCGACCGGATCGCCGTTGACTGGATGCAGATCACCGGCATCGCGAGCACGCCGCCGCGCACCGAGTCCGAACGCCGCCTGCGAGAATACGCCGGCGACCCCGCCGACGTCGCCCGTGCCGCCGCGGGGCACGAGGTGCTCATCGTGCACGGAGCTCCGGTCAGCGCCGAGGTTCTTGATGCGGCGCCGATACGGCTGGTCTGCTGCGCCCGGGGCGGGCCGGTGAACGTGGATGTGGCGGCGGCGACGGACCGGGGTATCCCGGTGGTCAACACGCCCGGAAAGAACGCAGCTGCCGTCGCCGAGCTGACGATCGCCTTCGCGCTGCTGCTCATCCGGGCCGTCCCGCGCGCCAGCCGCTACCTGGCCGACCGGGGCAGCTTCGCGGAGTCGGTGTTCGAGGGGAGCGAGTTCTTCGGCCACGAGGCCGCCAGCGTCACCCTCGGGCTGGTCGGCCTCGGCCGGGTCGGCCGCGAGGTCGCGGCGCGGGCGCGGGCACTGGGTTTCGCGCTGCTGGCCTACGACCCGCTGATACCGGACGTGATGGCTGATGGTGTCGACTTGGTGCCGCTGGACGCCCTGCTGCAGCGGTCCGACATAGTGTCCCTGCACGCGCGGGCCACGCCGGAGAACCGGCACATGTTCTCCCATGCTCAGTTCGCGGGCATGCGGCCTGGCGCCCTTTTTATCAACACCGCCCGCGAGTCGCTGGTGGACGAGCCAGCGCTGCAGACAGCGCTGGAGCAAGGCGTGCTCGGGGGGGCAGGGCTGGATGTGCTGGAACGGCCGCCCGCCGGAACGCGGCATCCGCTGCTGGCCGCCCCCAACGTCCTGGTCACGCCGCATATCGGCGGCGCCACCACCGAGACCCTGGCCCGGGGAGCACAGCGCGCCGTCGCCGCCGTCGCCAGCCTGCTGGCCGGGCGGGTACCCGACCACGTCATGAACCCACAGGTCCTGAACGCAGGAAAGGCAATGACATGACAGCTGCGAGCCCTGCCGGGGGTTCCGTGACCGACGAGAACGATCTGGTCGGCCAGATGATGGCGGCCATGCGGTCGAATGACCCGGACGTGGTCCTCGAGCTGTACGCAGACGACTGCCAAGTGGCAGATCCCGCCATGCAGCTGTCGGGCAAGGAAGGCCTGCGCCGGGCGGTCGAGTACTTCTTCACTGCTTTCCATATGCGGGAGATTGAGGTCGAAGAAGTGATACGCCAGGGCCCGACGCTCATCATCCGCTCACGCTGGCAAGTGGTCCATCAGGGCGAATATCTCGGGGTGCCGCCCAGCGGGAAACTCTTTGAGACCTGGAACATCATGTGGCTTGTCGTGCGCGACGGAAAGATCGTCAGCGACACATCGGTCTGGGACGCCGGCGAGCTCCGCAGGCTTGAGCAGTTTGCGGCGGAAACGTGACCGCCGAATGGCCATGGAATGTGAGGACAGCAATGACCAGAAGAACCAACCGGGCACGGGGTCCGGTCACCAGATTCCGTGCCTTGCTGGCGCTCGCCCTGGCGGGCGTATTTGCGGTGGCGGCGTGCAGCAGCAG
>DASQIW010000048.1:0-8246 GCA_035631375.1 Streptosporangiaceae bacterium | reverse complement strand
TGCCTGCGTCATGTCCGCTCTCCTGCTCTACTCCGCAGCCTGCGACCGCAATTTGTGAGCGGCCCAGAGGACTGACTTGACAATGTTCTGGTAGCCGGTGCACCGGCACAGGTTGCCTGACAGCGCCCACCGGATGTCCTCCTCGGTGGGATCCGGATTGCGCTCGAGCAGTGCCTTGGCGGCCATCATCATTCCCGGTGTGCAGAAGCCGCACTGCAGGCCGTGCTCCTCGCTGAAGCCCTCCTGCAGCGGGTGCAGCTCGCTGGCCGTCGCGAGACCCTCGACCGTCTCGACGTCGTGACCGTCCGCTTGAACGGCAAACATCGTGCACGACTTAACGGCGCTGCCGTCCACCAGCACCGTGCACGCACCGCAGTTGGTGGTGTCGCAGCCGGTATGGGTGCCAGTCAGCCGGAGGCCGTAACGGATCAGGTGTGCCAGCAGGAGCCGCGGCTCTACTTCAGCGGTCTTCTTCTCGCCGTTGATCGTGAACGAGATCCGGCGAACCGGAACGTCACCGGCAGCCTCACGAGCCGGCTCGGAATACAGCGTGGTCATCTCAGGCCGCCCTCTCCGCCGTGCCGTTGGCGCGGCTCAGGATGCGCTCGACGAACGTGGCCACCATATGGCGCTTGTATTCGGCGCTCCCCCGGTGGTCGGTTCTCGGCCGGGCCGCGGCAGCCGCCAGCGACGCGGCCTCGCCGATCGAGTCGGCGGTCAGCGGCCGGCCGGTGAGGGCGGCGACGGCGTCCGTTGCCGCGATCGTCGATCCGCCCACGCCCGTCAGGGCTATGCCCGCCTGGGACACGACGTCGCCCGAGCGCTCGATCGACACCGCCACGCCGACCGTGGCGAAGTCGCCAACGCGCCGCTCGAGCTTGAGGTAGCCGCCGGCGCGCTGGCCGCGCGGAGGCGGGATCACTGCCTCGACGGCGATCTCATCAGGAGCGAGGGCGTTCTCGAAAGGTCCGCTGACGAACTGAGCCATCGGAATCGACCGCAGACCGTCCGGGCCCTGAGCTACTACGGAGCCGCCTAGCGACAGTACGACCGACGCCCAGTCGCCCTGCGGGTCGGCGTGGCACAGCGAGCCAACCAGGGTCCCGCGGTTGCGGACCGTCGGGTCGGCAATCAGCGGTGCTGCCGCTGCCATCGTGGGCTGACTGCTCGCGAGCAGTGCGGAGTGCTCCAGGTCAGCGTGCCGGCACAGGGCGCCGATACGGAGCGTGCCATCCGGGTCGGACCGGTGATAGCCGAGACCGGGCAGATTGTTGATATCGACGATCAGTTCAGGGGCTGCAAAGCGCAGCTTCATCAGCGGGATGAGGCTCTGGCCGCCGGCCAGCACCTTCACGTAGTCTCCGCCGCTGCGCAACAGCCCGATTGCCTCGTCGAGCGACCCCGGTGCCTCGTAGCGGAACCGAGATGGATACATGTTTTTCCCTCCGGCTCTATGGAGCAGCGGTCCGGTCAGTCGTTGCCGGTGGCGCCTGCCGCGCCTTCAGGCGCAGCCGAGTGCGGGTCTGCGACGGCCACCGGGCCAGACTCATAATCCGGATCCGGCCTTGGCTCCTGGTGGGGCGGCCACGGCCCGGAGACGGGCTGACCTGCCACCTTGAGATAGTCGATCAGCTCTGGCCAGGCCCAGACCGTAGGGCTCTTGCCGGTTTTCGGCGCGTGCTCTATGAGCTCGTAGAGCCGTGGATTTCCCTTGCTCTTGCCGTCAGATTCGATCCGCATGAGCACTCTCCTCGTACAAGGGACGCAGCGCCCACCGTATGCCGCGTGATCAACTGCCGTTCACTGGATCTTGTCCCCGAAACTCGCGTCGGCGCAAGGTGCGGCGTCGGCAGTGAGTACCGCCTGTCCGTTATGCATATCCGAACCGGATAAAGACCAGCTAAGAGATGGTTTCAGATCCGAATCGTAACGTACTCCGACAGGTAGGAACAGGACCGTTATACATGTGAACTGAACCGGGCGCACGGCGTGCCCCATCACTGGTCTACCCAGCTTCCGGTGCGGCGCACGGGCCGCTCAGGCCCTGGTCGACGCGGGTGACGGCATGGCGACGACCTCTTTTGCGTTGTGGTGGGGTGAGGTAGCCGGGCGCGGCCCGGGTACCCGCAAGTTCGTAGTTATCGGAAGATGGAGACATGAGCGATCTTGCCGAGCAGTTGCCGGACGTGGCGAGCTTGCTGGCTGCGCTGGACGAGGTGGGTTATCTGGCCGACGAGCCCCTCGGCACGGCCTTGTTCCTCGCCGCCAGGATGAGCCAGCCGATCTTGCTGGAGGGCGAGCCGGGCGTGGGCAAGACCGAGGCGGCGAAGGCGCTGGCCGCCGTGCTCGACACCCCGCTGATCCGGTTGCAGTGCTATGAGGGACTGACCTCCGCCGAGGCGCTTTATGAGTGGAACTATCCCCGGCAGCTGCTGGCAATCAGGCTCGCGGAGGCCAGGGGCGAGACGCCCCGTGAGGCTGACCTGTTCAGCGATGATTACCTGCTCGAGCGTCCGCTGCTGGCTGCTCTCGACCATCCAGGGCCGCGGCCTGCCGTGCTGCTCATCGATGAGGTCGACCGGGGCGACGATGAGTTCGAGGCGTTCCTGTTCGAGTTGCTGGCAGAGGCCGCCGTGACGATTCCCGAGCTGGGCACGCGCCGCGCCGCCTACGCGCCGGTGGTGGTGCTCACCTCTAACCGCACTCGTGACCTCCATGACGCGCTCAAGCGCCGCTGCCTTTATCACTGGATCGACTACCCGCCGTCCAGCCAGGTGGCCGCGATTATCCGCCGCCGCGTACCGGAGGCGGGTGCTCGGCTCTCCGCCCAGGTCGCTGGCGGCGTCGAGCGGCTGCGCGGGCTCGACCTGGCCAAGCCGCCCGGCGTCGCCGAGGCGATCAGCTGGGCGACGGCACTGAACGTCCTGGGGGCCAGTGACCTCGACGCGAACTCGGCGCGGCAGACGATGGGCGCAGTACTGAAGTACGCCGAGGACCTGCGCACCGCCCGCAACGCGGACTTCGCCTCGGTCGTCGGCGCCGGTGCCACCGGCACTAATACGGGCGGGAATGACGATCCGGGCGGCGGACGCGGTACAGGCAGCGACAGCGAGGTGGCCGGTGGCCGCGCCGGGGATAGCTGACGATCTGGCGGCCATGGCGGCGCGATTCGGCGCAGCTCTGCGGCTAGCGGGACTGCCCGTCGGACCCGGCCGCAGTGAGAGGTTTGCCGCTGCGGTGGCCCTGGTCCGGCCGCCGAACCGGCGGGACCTGTTCAATTGCGCCCTGGCGACCCTGGTGTCCAGCAAGGACCAGGCCGACATCTTGCTGGCCGTTTTCACCGATGTATTCGGCCCGCTGGATCAGGCCGGCCTGCCCGCTGGCCTGCCCGGCCCCCGCACCGGCCCGTCCGGCCCGCCAGAGCTGCAGGCACAGGCAGAAGCGGTCGCTGCGGTGGGGACCCGGCTAGAGCTCCTCGGACTGGCAGCGGAAAATGAGGACGCCGCGGAGTCCGACGAGGACCAGCAGATTCTCCGGCCCTACCTCGGCAGCAACGTCGAGCGGCTGGCTGGCACCGATTTCGCCGACCTGACGGACGCCGAGCTGGCCCAGCTGGCTGCTTCCATGCGGAAGATCACGCTCTCGGTGCCAAACCGGCGGTCCCGCCGGCGCGACACCAGGCCAGGTGGCCGGCGCACGGACGTACGGTCGACGCTCCGGCAGGCCCGGCGGACCGGCGGGCACGCATTCCGGCTGATCGGCGAGGAGCCGGCCGTCCGTCCGCGACGGCTTGTCGTGCTCTGCGACATTTCGGGATCGATGGAACCGTACGCGCGGGCCATGATTCAGCTGCTCTACTGTGCGGCCGGCGGTGCGAGTGCAGAGGTTTTCAGCTTTGCCACCCGGCTGACCAGGCTGACCACGGCGCTGGCTCGCACGACTCCGGCCGTCGCCATCGCCCGCGCCGCCCAGACCGCGCCCGACTGGCATGGCGGTACCCGCCTCGGGGAGGCTCTGAAGGAATTCAATGACCGCTACGGCCGGCGCGGTATGGCCAGGGGCGCGGTCGTGCTCATCATTTCCGATGGCTGGGATACCGGCGACCCGGAGATCGTGCGCCAGGAGATGCGGCGACTGTCGCTGGTAGCGTTCCGGATCGTCTGGATGAATCCGCGCACCAAGAGCGCGAGTTACGAGCCGCTGGCTGGTGGCATGGCGGCAGCGTGGCCCTACTGTGACGCGGTGGTGTCAGGTCACAACCTCGAGGCGGTGAGCCACCTGGGCGCGGCCCTGGCTGATCCGGTCCGGCGGCGGGCAATGGTCGCGGCGGTCACCACCTGACCGCGGCGGCAGCGGTACCAGCCGGCGCTCAGCTATCCGTCGTCGGAATCGTGCCAGCCACGGCCGCGCCACTCGCGCCGATCTTCCCGATGCTGGTCGCGCCACTCACGACGGCGTTCCCTGAACTGATCGCGAATCTCGTGTCGCCGCGCCAGCGCGTCGCCGACAAGGTTTTCCAGGACCAGGTCGCCGCCCTGGTAACCGATCCGGGACCGGCCCGACCTGGCGCCCTTGCGCTCCTTCCGCCGTACCTCCACGCCGCCCAGCACGCAGATCCCCTCAAGGCGCAGCACCGGCGCGTCGGCCCCGGCGGGTCCGCCACCGCCGTGGATTTCACGGCCGCCCAGTATCGCGACGCCGTTATCGATGACGCGCATCTCTGGTGGCACCGTGATCTCCACGCCGCCCAGGACGGTCGTCGCGCGGACGACGACCTCGTTGCCCGGCAGCACAGCCTCGCGGAAGTCGAGCTCAGCGCCGCCGAAGACGGTGACCACCTCCATGACGGGCTCAGGGTGCCAGGCGCCCTTCCTGGTGGCGCCGCTGAAGATGGCGACGATCCTGCTGCCGCGGTCTGATCGCACGGGCTGACCGGAGGTCGAGGTGGCTGGCGCCAGGGCCTGCTGGCCGGGCAGGTCGGCGAGCAGGGGCGCGAGCTCTGCCTGGGTCTTGGCCGAGTAGATGGAGTCCAGCCGCTCCGAGTGCTCGTCGGCGGTCAGTCGGCCCTCCGCGAGGGCGTTGTTCACCACCGCTGCCGCGGCGTCGCGGTCGGCGTCGGAGGCCCGCAGGCCGGAATTCTCGTTGAAGCCGTGGGCGTCCATGTAGTTATTGTCTGCCATAGCTCCCGGTAGACGGAACACGCTTGGCGAGGCGAGGAGATTCGATGGGGCACGTGGAGGCCGCGCATCTGAGCCATGTGCTGCCCGACGGCCGGGTGCTGCTCGATGATGTCTCGTTCCGTGTCGGCGAGGGTGTCGTCGCCGCCCTGATCGGCCCGAACGGAGCTGGCAAGAGCACCATTGTGCGGCTCCTGACCGGGGAGATGCAGCCGCAGTCCGGCTCGGTGAGTGCCAGCGGGGGCCTCGGTGTCATGCCGCAGTTCGTGGGCGGCATCAGGGACGAGACGACAGTCCGTGACCTGCTGGTCTCGATTAGCCGACCGCGGCTGCGGGCCGCCGCGGCCGGCCTGGACGTCGCCGAGCTGGCGATGATGGAGCGGGAGGACGAGCCCACACAGCTGAGGTACGCGACCGCGCTCGCGGAATGGGGTGACGCTGGCGGCTACGAGGCCGAGGTGCACTTCGACGCGTGCTGCGTCGCAGCTCTGGGCGTCAGCTTTGACCGGTGCCAGTGGCGCGAAGTCGCCAGCCTGTCAGGCGGAGAGCAGAAGCGGCTGGTGCTTGAGTCGCTGCTGCGCGGCCGGGACGAGGTCTTGCTGCTGGACGAGCCGGACAACTACCTTGACGTACCCGGCAAGATGTGGCTCGAGCAGCAGCTCGCCGCCACCACGAAGACGGTCCTGCTCGTCAGCCATGATCGTGCGCTACTTGCCGCGTGTGCCGAACGGATCATCACCGTGGAGGACCGACACAGCTGGATTCACGGCGGCGGGTTCGCGACCTATGCGCAGGCGAGGAAAGAGCGCAACGAGCGGCTCGATGAGCTGCGGCGCCGCTGGGACGAGGAGCACGAGAAGCTGCGGCAGCTCATGCTCAACCTCAAGCAGAAGGCGTCTTACAACTCCGACATGGCGTCGAGGTACCAGGCGGCGGTCACCAGGCTCAGGAAGTTCGAGGAGGCGGGCCCGCCCGAACTGGCCCCCAAGGAGCAGAATGTGCGGATGCGGCTCCGCGGCGGCCGCACCGGCAAGCGTGCCGTGATCTGCGAGCAGCTCGAGCTCACCGGACTGATGAAGCCGTTCGACCTCGAGGTCTGGTACGGCGAACGAGTGGCCGTGCTCGGCTCGAACGGGTCTGGCAAATCTCACTTCCTTCGCCTGCTGGCCGGCGAACTGGTCGCACACGAAGGAGCCGCACGGCTCGGAGCCAGGGTCTCACCGGGTTTGTTCGCGCAGACGCATGCGCGCCCTGACCTGGTGGGCCAGACCCCCCTGGCCGTGCTGATGGCCGAGCATGCGTTGCTGGTCAATGAGGCGATGGCGGCGCTGTCGCGATACGAGCTGACCAGCTGTTCGCGGCAGTCATTCGAAACGTTGTCGGGCGGGCAGCAGGCCCGTCTCCAGATCCTGCTGCTCGAGCTGGCAGGCGCCACCCTGCTGCTCCTCGACGAGCCGACCGACAACCTGGACCTGGCCAGCGCGGAGGCCCTTCAGGAAGGCCTGGAGTCCTACGCGGGCACCGTGCTCGCCGTCACGCACGATCGATGGTTCGCGGCATCATTTGACCGTTTCCTGGTGTTTGGCGCAGACGGCGACGTCTATGAATCGTCCGTGCCTGTGTGGGATGAGACTCGCGTGCGGCGGCCACGCTAACGCGCGGCTTGCTACAGTGCATGGGTCTGAAGGGGCCGGACCAGCAGAATGAGGCCTCGTCCGGGAAGCCGGAGGGATTCAAGCACCGTGATGAAGAAGCTGCTCGTGGTCGTCGTGCTCGTACTCAGCGCTGTCGCCGTGTGGCGGAAAGTGCAGGCGGACCGGGCCGAGCTCGACCTGTGGACCGCAGCGACAACGGACGACGACTAGTCCGCTCGGCTGCCCATGGATCGACTGACCGATTCTGGTATCACCCTGGTGTGCTGCGGCCTCATCGGCACGCTCGTCGTCGATGACGGCCTGATCGAGCGCTCGTTCGCCGAGGCCATCGCCACTCAGGGTGTCGTGAGCGGCACGAGCGCGTTCGCACGCCGGATGTCGCAGGTTCACCAGGCTCGGGGCCGGGCGGCCATTGACGTGCTGAGGGTGCTGTTTCCGGATAACGAGCCGCGAGCCCAGGCTGCCCAGCTCGCTTTCGACCGCGCCCTCCCTGAGGCCTTGAGCAGGACGGTCGTTCAGCCGATCCCAGGCGCCATCGAGGCCCTCGCGGCAATGCGTGCCTCAGGCCGCCAGATCTGCGTGCTCACGAGCCTGTCGCGCCGAGTCCTCGACCTGGTCCTTGCCGCAGGGGATCTTCGCGGTCATGTCGATCTGGCGCTGAGTCAGGAGGACGCGCCACGGGGCTTCCCGGCGCCTGACCTGGCGCTGACAGCAGTGATCCAGTCCGGGGCGGGATCCGTGCAAGACCTCGCCCTCGTGCACGGGACCGGGGCAGGCATGGAGGGCGGCCGTCGGTCTGCGGCCAGCGCCACGATCGGAGTGCTCACGGGTCCGCATTCGGCGACGAGACTGCGTGGCGCCGGGGCGACGCATGTGGTCAGCAGCATCGCCGAACTGCCGACCTTGCTGACGGACCTAGACCCGAAGCATGCCGGGGCTGCAGCATCATCCGAGAATGGCGCTACCGCAGCTGGATCTGGCGCGCTGCGTGGTGCGTCAGCGGGCCCGCAGGTAGCAGTCGACGTCCCATCGCAGATGGGCACGCGGCGGCGCCTGGAGCACTAGGCCGGTGCGTCCATGGCACTGATCACGGGGTGACGTGCGGCTACTATGAAGCCGCGCGCTCGCGCGACCTCTCGGGGCTATAGCTCAGCTGGAAGAGCACCTGCTTTGCAAGCAGGGGGTCAGGGGTTCGAGTCCCCTTAGCTCCACCATTGTGGTGTCTCAGGACATCGGAATGACCCCGAACCCTCATCAGGGTCCGGGGTTTCTGTTTGTGCGCCTTGTTCCGGGCGGGGGTCCGGGCGGCCGGCCGGTGGGCTGGTAGTTGCGGCCGGGGTTGAGGGTGAGCTGGCGGAGGATTTCGCCGGTGGCGGCGTTGATGATGCGGATGTCGAGGTCGTGGATGAGCATC
>DASQIW010000047.1:0-8076 GCA_035631375.1 Streptosporangiaceae bacterium | reverse complement strand
TGCTTCAGCAAGAACATGATCGACAAAGACGAGTACCCGCAGACCGCGGAGCTCGAGCGGCGCTGCGTCAACATCCTGGCGCATCTCTGGCACGCGCCCTCCGCCGGTGACTCGGAGGCCGCCATCGGGTGCTCGACGACGGGCTCCAGTGAGGCGTGCATGCTCGGCGGGCTGGCGCTGCTGTGGCGCTGGCGCGCGCGGGCCGGCGCGACTTCGTCCGGCGCGAAGCCGAACCTGGTGATGGGCGCCAACGTGCAGGTCTGCTGGGAGAAGTTCTGCCGGTACTGGCAAGTGGAGCCGCGGCTGGTGCCGATGGAGCCTGACCGCCTGCACCTCACCGGCGAGCCGGCCGCAGCCAGGTGCGACGAGAACACGATCGGCGTTGTCGCTGTGCTCGGCTCGACCATGGACGGCAGCTACGAGCCGGTGGCCGAGATCGCCGCGGCGCTGGAAGCGCTTGCCGAGCGGACCGGGCTCGACATCCCGATCCACGTCGACGGCGCGTCTGGCGGCTTCGTGGCCCCGTTCCTGGCACCCGATCTGCCGTGGGACTTCCGGGTGCCGCGGGTCGCCTCGATCAACACGTCCGGACACAAGTTCGGCTTGGTGTACCCGGGAGTCGGCTGGATCGTCTGGCGGGACGCAGCCGCGCTGCCGGACGACCTGATCTTCCGGGTGAACTACCTGGGCGGCGAGATGCCGACGTTCGCGCTGAACTTCTCCCGGCCGGGCGGCCAGGTAGCCGCGCAGTACTACAACTTCCTGCGCCTCGGCTTCGAGGGATACCGCGAGATCCAGCTCGCCTGCCAGCAGGTCGCCACGTACCTGGCGGGCCAGATCGCCGACATGGGCCCGTTCGCATTGCTGTCGGACGGGACTGAACTGCCGGTGTTGGCGTTCCGGCTCACCGATCCCACAGCGGCCGGGTACACGGTGTTCGACCTGTCCGAGCGACTGCGCCAGCGCGGCTGGCTCGTCCCCGCTTACACGTTCCCGGCCAACTTGCAGGACACCGCCGTGCTGCGGATCGTGGTGCGCAACGGATTCAGCCGCGACCTGGCCGACCTGCTGCTGGACGACCTGCGGACGCAGGTCGCTGCGCTGGCCGCCGCGCCAAATCCGCCGGTACCGCTGCTGCCAGCGGGCCAGCGCAACGCGTTCGCACACTGATCTGCTCGATCCGCGGCCACATTGGCCTCGCGTTGAGAAGTGGAAGCGCCGGCACAGGCTTCCGCCCTGGGCGAAGCGAGCCGCGGGCGTGATGACGATTAGTCGCGGAACAGCCCGACGACCATCCGACGTATGAGGCCGACCGTGCCTGCGGGCGGCCCGGCTATGTGCCGCAGGGTTCCGTGTGCGAGCACCCTTCTCATCAACGCCACGCATGCACGAGCACGAGCCGGCAGCTGCCCGAGGGGCGGGTACATCCGCCGTACGATGGGCCGACTGAGGCCGTACAGCCAGGCCGCGCAGCCCACGCATACACCATCCTCGGGACGCCGGTCGAAGGCGACCATGTTGGCAGCGTCAAACGATAAACCGCAGCAGTAGCACGTCACCCACTGCGCAGCCTGATCGGACGCCTTCCCAGGTTCCGTCACCCCTGCTCCTTCAAACGACGCCCGGCAGCTTATCGCTGCGCGAACGGGCGCAGTTACGACGTCGGTGCTCCGGCGTGGCGGACGCCCCGGCGAATCGGAACCGGGGCGTCCGGCCGACCCAACTACCCCCGACGGGCGGCATTAAGCGGATCTGGCGCTGCCCGCTAGCAGGACGTCGGCAACGAGCTGCGGGTCGTCGGTCATCGGCACGTGCCCGCAGCCGGGCAGCAGCACGAACCGTGCTCCGGGCAGCAGCGCCTTCGCGACGAGCGCCTGACGGCGCGGCAGCAGCCGGTCCCTGGCGCCCCAGCCGATCGTGACCGGCACGCCGGCCGGGATCTGACCGGTGAAGTGGTCCGGGCTGGCGAGCACGGCATCAAGGGCGTCTGTGGCCCGGAGAAAAGCCTCGACGTCACCGGCCGCCTGCTCTGCCGTTAGCCGGCCCGGCCGGCTCACGATGCTGCTGAACAGCACCGCCCGGCCGGCGGTGCTCGCCGCGAGCTGCCCGGCAACTGGCTGGAGCCAGCGGGCTGCGGCCTCCATGACGCGGAACATCGATCGGGCGTAGGCCACGTCGACCCGGCCGCGGAAGAACCCGGCCGGCGAGAGCGCGGTCACCGACGCCGCCCGCCCGGCGACGCCAGCTCCCAGCGCCAGCCGGCCACCGAGCGAGTTCCCGGCAAAATGCGGGTGCTGCACGCCTAGTTCATCGAGGAGACCGAGCACCGCATCGAGCATGACCGGCACCGGCGGCCGGCCATCGGTGACCAGTGGCGGAGATTCACCGTGGCCGGGGAGGTCAACCAGGAACAGCTCGCGATGGGGCGCAACGAGGTCTGTTATCGCGGCCCATGCCTGGCGCCGGTGACCGACGCCGTGCAGCAACACGAGCGGCGGTCCAGAGCCGACCCGGTCATAAGCGAGGCTCACGCCGCGACGGCCCTATCAGGCCCCGCGGCGCAGTATCGATCCAGGAGTCTGGCGCAGACGCTCCAGGGCCTCGGCGAGGATGGCGGCGCCATCGGTGTCGTTGCGCCGCTCCTTGACGTAGGCCAGGTGCGTCTTGTAGGGCTCGGAGTGCGGCGGCGACGGCGGGTTGGCCTCGTCCTGGCCAGCCGGCAGGCCGCAGCGCGGGCAGTCCCAGAACTCGGGTATGGCCGCGTCAGAGGCAAAGCTCGGGATGGTCTGGTGCTGGTTGCAGCACCAGAAGGAGACACGCACCCGCGGCGCAGCCTCGCCTCGCTCGGCCTCACCCATGGGGCCCGCGCCTACCCGGCTGCCACGAATGGCGTTGCCACTACTCACTGATCACCCCTTGGTCACGAACATGCCGCCAGCCGCCATGGCCGCGGCGGCCTCAGTGCTTGTCCAGGATCCCGAGCGCGACGATGCAGATGAACCAGATGATGCCGGTCGCGACGGTGATGCGGTCCAGGTTCCGCTCTACGACGGACGACGAGCCCAGGGACGACGAGATGCCTCCGCCGAACAGGTCGGACAATCCGCCGCCCTTGCCCTTGTGCAGGAGCACAAGCAAGATCATCAGCAGGCTAGTGATGATCAGGATCACCGAGAATGCGACAACCACTGCGGTCACTCGTCTCTATCTGGGCGGCGGTGCGGTGTGCTGCCCGCCGGAGGCTCACGAGGGGCCGGCCCCACGGAGGTCATGATACCGGCAGATCCTCACGAACTCGCTGGCATCCAGGCTTGCGCCGCCTACTAGCGCCCCGTCGACGTCTGGCTCGGCCATGATCGCGGGCATGTTGTCGGACTTAACCGACCCGCCATACAGGATACGCACAGTGCTGGCTGCCGCGTCCCCGTGAACGGCTGAAATCCGCCTCCTGATGGCCGCACAGGTCTCCTGGGCGTCGGCCGGCGTGGCTACCTCGCCGGTGCCGATGGCCCAGACTGGCTCGTAAGCGATCACCATCCCGGCCACCTGCTCGGCGGATAGCCCAGCCAGCCCGCCGTCCAGCTGGCCGAGGGTGTACTCCAGGTGGCGGCCGGCCTGGCGCACCTCCAGGGGCTCCCCGACGCACAACAGCGGGGTCATACCTGCCGCCAGGATGGCCCTGACCTTGGCGTTGACCAGGGCATCGTCCTCGTGGTGGTACTGCCGGCGCTCCGAATGGCCGGCCAGCACGAGCTGGCAGCCGAGCTTGGCGAGCATCCGTGCCGACACGTCGCCGGTATAGGCGCCGTCGGCGTGCTGGGACACGTCCTGGGCCCCGTACAGGAGGCGGAGCCGGTCCCCGTCGATCAGCGTCTGGACGCTGCGCAGCGCGGTGAACGGGGGCAGCACGGCGATGTCAGCAGCCGAGAAGTCCTTGTCGACCAGCGCGAAGCCGAGCTTCTGGGTCAGCGCGATGGCCTCGAGATGGTTGTTGTGCATCTTCCAGTTGCCGGCGACCAGCGGTTTGCGAGTGGTCACGCGAGCACCTTCAGGCCTGGCAGGGTCGTGCCCTCGAGGTATTCCAGGCTCGCGCCACCGCCAGTCGAGATGTGGCTGAACGCGTCCTCGGGCAGCCCGAGGCGTCGGATCGCCGCCGCCGAGTCACCGCCACCGATCACCGTGAAACCGGACAGCTTGCTGATCGCCTCGGCGACCGCCCTGGTGCCGTCGGCGAAGGCGGGGAACTCGAACACGCCCACCGGCCCGTTCCAGAACACGGTCGCGGCGTCGGCGAGCTTCTCGGTGAACAGCTGCCGGGTCGCTGGACCCATGTCCATGCCCTCCCGGTCAGCCGGGAACGCCGTGGCCGGGTAGACCTCGTGGGCCGCATCCGCGGCAAACCCGGTCGCGCCGACCAGGTCGACCGGCAGCACCAGCTCCACGCCGCGCGCACTGGCGTCCGACATCACCTTCCGGACATCGTCGAGCCGGTCGGCCTCCAGCAGCGACCGGCCGACCTCGTAGCCCAGAGCGGCCAGGAAGGTGTACGACATCCCGCCGCCGATGAGGATCCGATCTGCCTTATCCAGCAGGTTGCCGATGACGGCGAGCTTGTCCGATGGCTTGGCGCCGCCGAGCACGACCACGTAGGGCCGGGCCGGGTCCGTCGTCAGCCGATCGAGCACCGCCACCTCCGCCAGGACCAGCTCGCCCGCGGCGTGGGGCAGCAGCGCGGGAACGTCGTACACGCTGGCGTGCTTGCGGTGCAGCGCGCCGAAGCCGTCGCCCACGTACGCGTCGGCCAGCGCCGCGAGCTTGGCGGCGAGCTCGCCCCTGACGGCGTCGTCCTTGCTCGTCTCGGCCGGCTCGAACCGGATGTTCTCCAGCAGCGCGAGGTCGCCGTCCGCCATGGCCGCAGCCGTGGCCCTGGCCGAGTCTCCCGCCACGTCGGCGGCGAGCGGCACCAGGCAGCCGATCAGCTCGCCAAGCCGCGCGGCCACCGGCGCCAGCGACGGCCCGCCAGCCGCGCGCTCAGCGTAGGTATCCCCCTTCGGCCGCCCGAGGTGCGCGGTGATCAGCACCCGGGCACCACGTTCCCTGAGCTTATTGATGGTTGGCAGGCTCGCCCGGATCCGGCCGTCGTCCGTGATCGTGGTGCCGTCAAGCGGCACGTTCAGGTCGGCGCGCAGCAGCACGACCTTGCCCGTTACGTCCAGTGCCTCAATGCCCTTCATCGCTCACCCCCGGTCGGAAACCCTACCGGGACAGTTCCTGGCAATTCGCGGGACCTAGGGCACGAGCAGGTCGGCCGTCAGGCTCGCCTCGGTATTGGGCACGCCTAGTTCCATGGCGCGCCGGTCGGCGAGCGCCAGCAGGCGCCTGATCCGGCCGGCGATCGCGTCCTTAGTCAGGGCTGGATCCGCGAGCTGGCCAAGTTCCTCGAGGCTCGCCTGCCGGTGCAGGATCCGCAGCTGCCCCGCCGTGATCAGGTGCTCGGGTGCCTCAGCCCCCAGGATCTCCAGCGCCCGCTCGACCCTGGCTCCGGCCGCCACCGCGGCCCGCGCGCTGCGCCGCAGGTTGGCATCGTCGAAGTTGGCCAGCCGGTTGGCGGTGGCGCGGACTTCACGGCGGATCCTGCGCTCCTCCCAGGCCAGCACGCTGTCGTGCGCACCGAGCCGGGTCAGCAGGGCGCTGATCGCGTCGCCGTCCCTGACCACGACGCGGTCGACACCGCGCACGTCCCGCGCCTTGGCGTGGATCTTGAGGCGCCTGGCCGCGCCCACCATCGCCAGCGCTGCCTCCGGGCCGGGGCAGGTCACTTCCATCGACATCGACCGGCCGGGCTCAGTCAGGCTGCCGTGCGCGAGGAAGGCGCCGCGCCAGGCGGCCTCGCAGTCGCACGTCGTGCCGGAGACGACCTGCCTGGGCAGGCCGCGAACCGGACGGCCGTGACTGTCGACCAGGCCGGTCTGCCTGGCCAGGCTCTCGCCGTCGGTGTGCACGCGCACGAGATACCTGTTTCCCCGGCGCAGACCGCCGGGCGCGAGCACGATGAGGTCGGAGGCGTGCCCGAATACCTCGGCTATGTCCTTGCGCAGGCGTCGTGCGGCGGCGCCGGTGTCGAGCTCGGCCTCGACCACAATGCGGCCCGCCGCCAGGTGCAGCCCGCCCGCGAACCGCAGGATGGTCGACACCTCGGCCTTACGGCAGCAGGGCTTCAGCACGCTCACCCGGCTGAGCTCGTCCTTGACCAGGCTCGTCAGCGCCATTGTGCTGTCAATCCCCCTCAAATATCCGCGCGAACGCACCAGCGAGGCGCAGCGCATCGTGCCGCGGCGACCCGTCCGCGACGGCCAGGTCGGCGAGCACGAGCCGGGCACCGCAGCGGCTCGCCGCCTTCTCCAGCTCGTCGATCGAACCGCTGGCCGCGGCGCGGTCCGCGAGTACGACGTCAATCGCCAGGTCCGGCGCGTGGTGCGCCAGCACCTCCAGATGCGTGTGCGGCGAGAAGCCCTCCGTCTCACCGGGTTGCGGCGCCAGATTCAGCGCTACCAGCCTCCGCGCACGAGTCCCGACCAGCGCCGTAGCCAGTTCGGGGACCAGCAGGTGCGGGAGCACGCTGGTGAACCACGAGCCGGGCCCGAGCACCACCCAATCCGCCGCACCGATCGCCTCCACGGCTTGCGGGCAGGCTGGCGGGTCGGCGGGTATTAGCGCTATCGACCGTACTCGCCCGGTCGTCGTCGCGCAGGCGACCTGGCCGTGAACGAAGCTAATCTCGTCCGGCCTGTCCGGGTCTGCCCCTTCAACTTCCGCCACCAGGTCCAGCGGAACAGCCGCCATGGGCAGGACCCGGCCGTGCGCGCCGAGCAGCCGGCCGACCCAGTCCAGGCCCTGCACGGTGTCGCCAAGCAGCTGCCACAGCCCGACGATGAGCACGTTGCCGACCGCGTGCCCGCCGAGTCCGCTGATGGCACCGCCGTGGTCAGCCCCGGATGCCGCCGGTGCTCCATATGCTCCGGGTGCCCCGGGTGTCCCCGGTGTGCCGGGCGGCCCGACGAACCGGTGCTGGATCAGCCGGCTCCAGGTGGTTCCCCATTCGTCATCGCCGCACAGCGCGGCGAGCGCCATCCGCAGGTCGCCGGGTGGCAAGACGCCGAACTCACGGCGCAGACGGCCGCTCGACCCGCCGTCGTCCGCGATCGTCACGATGGCTGTCAGATCCCTGGTCACCCGCCGCAGGCCTGACAGCGACGCGTGCAGGCCGTGACCGCCGCCGAGCGCCACGACCCTGCGGTGCGGCGGCCGTCCCTGCGTATGTCCGGCCGTCACTATTCCCGGCCCAGGTCCCGGTGCGTGACCTGGATCCCCGGCCAGGACTGGGCGAGCATGTCGGCCATCTGGTTGGCCATGACCACACTGCGGTGCTTGCCGCCAGTGCAGCCGACAGCGATGAGGACGTCGTGCCGGCCTCGCTGCCCGAAGCCGTCCAGCGCGATTCCGACGGCACGCACGAAGGCGGCTATGAACTCGGGCGCCCCGGGCTGGCCAAGCACATAGTCGATGACCGCCTGGTCCTCGCCGGTCTGCGGCGCCAGCTCGGGTATCCAGTGCGGGTTCGGCAGGAACCGGCAGTCAGCCACCATGTCCGCGTCCACCGGGAGGCCGTACTTGTAGCCGAACGAGACCACCGTCACGCGCAGCCCGACGTCCCCCTCGGTGCCGAACGCGTCGCGCATCCGGGCCCGCAGCTCGTGCACGTTCAGCTTGCTCGTGTCGAGGACCAGGTCGGCCTCGGCCCGCATGCCCTGCAGCAGCTCGCGCTCGGCCGCGATCCCGTCGATGACACGCCCGGTGTCCTGCAGCGGATGCGGCCGCGACACGCTGTCGAAGCGGCGGACCAGCGTCTCGTCGGAGGCCTCAAGGAAGACGACATACGGCCGGACGCCGCGCGCGTTCAGGTCGCTGATCGCGGACTTGAGGTCGATCGAGAAGGCGCGGCTGCGGATGTCCACCACGGCGGCCAGCCGGGGCACCGCGTCACCTGCCCGGCGCGCCAGATCCGCCATTGTCGGC
>DASQIW010000046.1:0-32503 GCA_035631375.1 Streptosporangiaceae bacterium | reverse complement strand
AGCACCTGCGTCTCGCCGCGCTCGAACAGCGCCGAGCCGTGCACCCGGGGCAGCACGCCCGCCTCGGCAGACAGCTGGCGGATGTCCTCCACGCCACGTCCGTCGATGCGCAGCCTGTCGGCGATGATCCGCTTGCGGACCAGCTTCTTGTTCAGCGCGCGGAACGCCTCGCCGATCTCCTTCTCCCGGCCCTCGAACTGAGCCGACAGCTTCTCGGTGGCGAGCGCCTTGATCCGGTCGGTCTCGTTGCCGCGCTCGTTCTTCCCCGCGATCGTCAGCGCCTGGGCCAGGTCGCTGCCGACCTCGGCCTCCAGCGCGGCAAGCACGTCATCGCCATAGTCGGCGAACGTCGGGAACTCGGCGGTCTCCTTGGCCGCGTTGCGCGCCACCGCCATCTGGCCCTCGCACAGCGCCTTGATGAACGGCTTGGCCGCATCCAGGCCCGCAGCGACGGTCTCCTCGTTCGGCGCGACCGCGCCGCTGGCGGAGTCCGCCAGCAGCCTCAGCGTGCTGGGCGTCGACTCGGCCTCGACCATCATGATCGCGACGTCACCGTCGTCGAGCACTCGCCCGGCCACCACCATGTCGAAGGTGGCGTCCTCGAGCTGGCTGTGCGTCGGGAAGCCGACCCACTGACCCTTGATCAGAGCGACCCTAACGCCCCCGATCGGGCCGGAGAACGGCAGCCCGGCGAGCTGCGTCGACATCGAGGCCGCGTTGATGGCCACCACGTCGTACAGGTGCTCGGGATTCAGCGCCAGGATCGTCTCCACGACCTGCACCTCGTTGCGCAGGCCCTTGACAAACGACGGGCGGAGCGGCCGGTCGATGAGCCGGCAGGTGAGGATGGCGTCCTCCGACGGCCGGCCCTCACGGCGGAAGAACGAGCCGGGAATCCGGCCCGCCGCATACATCCGCTCCTCGACGTCGACGGTGAGCGGGAAGAAGTCGAAGCCCTCCCGCGGGCTCTTGCCCGCGGTTGTGGTGGACAAGACCACGCTTTCTTCGTCCAGGTAGACAACAGCCGATCCGCCCGCTAGCTTTGCGAGCCTGCCGGTCTCGAAGCGGATCGTATGCGTGCCAAAGGAGCCGTTGTCAATGGTGACATCGGCGGTGTAGACACCCTCCACGGGTGACCTCCTTGATTTGAGGTCCCGCATGCTGTCCGCCGCCGGTCTTCGATCGAAGCTCTCGGCCCTGACTGACCCGAGAACCACTACCGAGGACCGGCCGCTGGGCGCTACCAGCGCTCCTGGCCGGAGCCGCGGGACGGTTGCTCTGTAAAGATCGTTATCCAGTTGTCGCCGGCGGCCGACACGGCCAGCGCGGCGAGCGGGGCGGCTGCTGCCGCCCCGCTGAGCCAGTTATCGGCGCAGACCGAGATTCTCGATGAGCGCCCGGTACCTGGTGATGTCCTTGCGGGCAAGGTACTGCAGGAGCCGGCGACGGCGGCCGACGAGCAGCAGCAGGCCGCGGCGGCTGTGATGGTCGTGCTTGTGCACTTTGAGGTGCTCGGTCAGATCTGCGATCCGCCGCGTCAGCAGCGCGACCTGGACTTCCGGCGATCCGGTGTCACCCTCATTGGTCGCGTGCCCGGCGATGATCTCTTTCTTCACCGTAATGTCGAGCGGCACTGTGCTCCCTTGATTAGTCGTGAAATGGAAGACGAGAAGTCGTCCCCCCGCAGTCAGCCGCCTGAGGGCGCAGCTAACCAGGCCGGACAACCCGGCCAATGATCAACCGTACCATGCCGCGCCGGCAGCCAGGACATCCCCAGGTCAGAGCCGGCGCAGCCGCGGTACCGCCCAAGTGCGCCGTTTAGCCGGCCGTCAGCAGCCGCCTGGTGTCGTCGATGTCGATGTGCATCTGAGCGACGAGCGCGTCCACCGAGTCGAACTTCAGCGTGGCCCGCAGCCTGGTGACGAAATCGGTGGCCATGTGCGTCCCGTAGAGGTCGAGGTCGTCCCGGTCCAGCGCGTGTGCCTCCACCGTGCGTTCCCCGCCGCCAAATGTCGGATTCGTCCCGACGGAGATCGCCGCGGGCCAGCGCTCCGTCTCCGCACCCTCCGGGTCCAGGCTGACCAGCCACCCCGCGTAGATGCCGTCGTCCGGGATCGCGGTGTGCTCAGGCGTCTGGAGGTTCGCGGTCGGGAAGCCCAGCGACCGGCCGCGCTGGTGCCCCCGCACCACGACTCCCTCGACCCGGTGCGGCCGGCCGAGAAGCTCCGCCGCGCCCGCGACCTCGCCGTCGGCCAGCAGCTCGCGGATCGCGGTCGACGACACGGTCACGCCGTCCTCGGTGAGCAGCGGCACGCCCTCGACCAGGAAGTCGTACTTCTCGCCCAGCTCGGTGAGCAGCGCCACGTCCCCCGCCGCCTTGTGGCCGAACCGGAAGTCCTCGCCTACCACCACGCGCGCCGCGTGCAGCCGCTCCACCAGCACGGTCCGGACGAACTCTTCCGCGCTGAGCCGGGAGAACTCCAGCGTGAACGCGATCACGCAGACGGCGTCGACGCCGAGTCCCGCGAGCAGCTGCAGCCGGCGCCGCCCGGTTGCGAGCAGCGGCGGATGCGAGCCGGGCCGGATTACCTCGTCCGGGTGCGGATCGAACGTCACGACCGCGACCGGAAGCCCGAGCTCTCCCGCTACCTGCCTGGCCCTGGACACGGTGCGCTGGTGTCCCCGATGCACGCCGTCGAACTCGCCGATCGTGACGACGCACGGACCCCAGTCCTGCGGAACGTCCGCCGGACCCTGCCACCGCTGCATGCGAACAGCCTGCCACGCGCCCCGGGCCGCGAGGATGTCAGGACCCGTCGGTAACAAAGACGGCCAGCGACCGCGCCCGGCCGTCGGCGTCGGTGACCAGCGCCACGAGGCTGCCATCCGGAGCGAAGGCCGCGACCGGTGCCGAGCCCGTTCCCCCCGGATTGAGCCGTGCACCATGCGCCAGCGCGTGCGCCTCCTCAGCCGTCAGCTCCCGCCGCGGGAACGCGGCGGCCGCGGCCCCTGCCAGCGGGATCACCTCGAGGCCGGCTGCGAGCTCGTCCAGCGTTCGCGCCTGACGTGCCACATAAGGGCCAACGCGGGTGCGGCGCAGGACGGTCAGATGCCCGCCGACGGCCAGCTCGGCGCCGAGGTCGCGCGCGAGCGCCCTGATGTAGGTGCCGCTCGAGCAGCTGACCCGCACGTCGACGTCGACCACGTCACCGGCCGGCCGGATCTGCTGCACGGTGAACTCGGACACCGTGACCGGCCGGGCCGCGAGCTCCGGCGCCTGGCCGGCCCGCGCCAGCCGATAGCTGCGCTGTCCCCCGACCTTGATCGCGCTGACGCCGGGCGGAACCTGGCTGATCTGGCCCGTCAGCCCTGCGACGGCGCGCAGCAATTCGGCTTCGTCGATATTTCTGACCGGAACGTGGTCGATTGGCTCACCCTCGGCGTCATCGGTCGCGGTCGTCTGGCCGAGCCGGATCGTCGCCGTGTACTCCTTCTCGGCCAGGGCGAGGTAGCCAAGCAGCCGGGTTGCCTTCTCGATGCCGACCACCAGCACTCCGGTCGCCATGGGGTCGAGCGTGCCCGCGTGACCCACTCTCCTGGTGCCCGCCAGCCTGCGGATCCTGGCTACTACGTCATGAGACGTCCAGCCGCCGGGCTTGTCGACAATCAGCAGGCCGCTCGCTGCCGTCATGCGCCGTCCAGGGTGCGCTTCAGGGCGGCGATGGCCTCGTTCGCACGGCCGGTATAGGAGAAACCGGCCGCTCGGACATGGCCACCCCCGCCCAGTTGCGTGCACGCTTGGCCCACGTCGATGACGTCTTTGGAGCGGACCGAGGCTTGCCAGACGCCCTGGTCGTCCTCTTTCAGGACTGCGGCGACCTCCGCTTCGTTGGTACGTCTTATCTCGTCGATGACGGACTCGGCTGCGTCCATCGGCAGACTTGCCGGTGCGCGGTCGGCTCTCGTGACCGTCGTCCAGACGAGGCCGAGGCCGCGTGCCGCCTCGCGGTCGAGAGCGGCGCGGTCGAGGGCAGCGGCGAGCATGCCGAGGTAGCCGAACGGCGCGCGATCGTAGAGCTCGCGCGAGACGGCGACCGGGTCCGCGCCCGCCGCGAGCAGTCGCGCCGCGAGCTGGTGAACCTCCGGCGTGGTCGCCGAGAACCGGAACGAGCCGGTGTCGGTCACGAGCCCCGCGTACAGGCACGTCGCCACGTCACGGGTCAGCCGAAGGCCCAGCCGGCCGATCAGCTCGGCCGCGAGGACGGCGGTGGCTGCCGCGCCGGGATCGACAAGGCTGACCGACCCGAACCCGCTGTTACTGGCGTGATGGTCAACCACGATCAGCTCTCCGGCCGCCGTGGCGGGCCCGGTCAGCGACCCCAGCCGGTCGAGGGCCGACGCGTCGAACGACATCATGACCGCCGGCGCGGCCGGGTACGACGCCGGCTCACTGAGCAGGTCCAGGCCCGGCAGGAATCGCAGGATCGCCGGCACGGCAAAGGGGTCGTCGCCGAAGGATGCGACCACCTGCTGCCCGCGGCCGTGCAGCGCCTGGGCAACGGCCAGCATCGAGCCCAGCGCGTCCGCGTCCGGCCGGATGTGGCAGGCGAGACAGACGCAGTCCGCGCCGTCGACGAGCTTGACGGCGCGGGTCCAGTCAGGACTCATCGTCATCGTCAGGCTCGTCCGGAAGGGCTGGCTTCTTGTACGGGTCAGGGTCGCCCGCTGGCTCCGCGCCGGCCCGGGCGGCGGCGACGCGCTCGTCCTCGGCCCTGGCCCTTTCCACCAGGTCCTCGATCGTCCGCGCCGTGTCCGGCAAAATGTCGCGGGTGAAGCTGATCGACGGCGTGTGCTTGAGCCCGGTCTGCCTGCCCACCTCGGACCTGATCAGGCCCGTCGCGCTGGTCAGCGCGGCCGTGGTCCCGGCCACCTCTTCATCAGAGCCATAGACCGTGTAGAACACGGTTGCCTCGCGCAGGTCGCCCGTCACCCTGGCCTCGGTGACGGTGACGAAGCCAAGGCGCGGGTCCTTGATCCGGCGTTCCAGCATCTCCGCGACGATCTCGGCGATCCGGTCACCCAGCCTCTTAGCCCTCGGCTGGTTCATGGCTCACTCACCTTCTGGCGTCAGCAGCTGCTGTCGGGCGGCCAGCAGCTCGATCTCGGGACGCGCCGCGACGAAGCGCTCGCACTCCTCCAGCACCTGCCTGGCGTTCGCCGCGGTCGAACTGACCACGGCGATGCCGATCTCAGCCCGCCGATGCAGCTGCAGGTACCCGGTCTCGCCCACGGCGACGCCGGGAAACCTGCGATGCACCTCGGCGATGAGGGGCCTGACCATCGATCGCTTCTGCTTGAGCGACCGCACGTCGCCCAGCAGCACGTCGAGGGTCAGGGCCCCTACATACACGTTGGCAGGCTCAGGTCCGCGGCTTCTCCCGCATCTCGAACGTCTCGATGGAGTCGCCGATGTGGATGTCGTTGTAGCCGATCCCGATACCGCACTCGAAGCCCTCGCGGACCTCGGTCGCGTCGTCCTTGAAGCGGCGCAGCGAGTCGACGGTGAGGTTGTCGGAGATGACCACGCCATCGCGGATGAGGCGCGCCTTGCTGTTGCGGGTGATCGTGCCGGACCGGACGATGCAGCCCGCCACGTTGCCCACCCGCGGTACCCGGAAGATCTCCCTGATCTCCGCGGTGCCGAGCTGAGCCTCCTCGTAGATCGGCTTCAGCATGCCCTTGAGCGCGGCCTCGACTTCCTCGATCGCCTGGTAGATGACCGAGTAGTAGCGGATGTCCACGCCCTCGCGCTGGGCCAGCTCGCCCGCCGGGCCGGCCGGCCGGACGTTGAAGCCGATGATCACCGCATCCGACGTGATGGCCAGGTTGACGTCGTTCTCAGTAATCGCGCCGACGCCACGGCCGATGACCCGAAGCTGGACCTCCTCGCCCACATCGAGCTGCAGCAGCGCGTCCTCCAGCGCTTCCACCGAGCCGGACACGTCACCCTTGATGATCAGCAGCAGTTCCTGCCGCTCGCCGGACTTGAGCGCGGATTCCAGGTCCTCCAGGGTGACCCGCGGCCGCCGCTGGGCGAACATCGCGTTGCGTTCCCTGGCTTCCCGCCGTTCCGCGATCTGCCGGGCGATTCGGTCGTCGTCGACGACCAGGAAGCTGTCCCCGGCGTCGGGCACGGCGGTCAGGCCGAGCACCTGGACCGGGCGCGAAGGCGGAGCGTCCGGCACCGGGTCGCCATTCTCGTCCAGCATGGCCCGGACCCGGCCGAACGCCTCGCCGCAGACGATCGAGTCACCGACCCGCAGCGTGCCCCGCTGCACCAGGACGGTGGCCACCGGGCCACGGCCCTTGTCCAGCTGGGCCTCGATGGCGACGCCCTGGGCCTGCTGATTCGGGTTAGCGCGCAGGTCGAGCTCGGCATCGGCGGTGAGGACGACGGCCTCGAGCAGCTGGTCGATGCCAGTGCCGTTGCGAGCCGACACGTCGACGAACAGCGACTGGCCGCCGAACTCCTCGGCCACGAGGCCGTACTCGGTGAGCTGGGCCCGCACCCGCTGCGGGTCCGCGCCCTCCTTGTCAATCTTGTTCACCGCGACCACAATCGGGACGCCAGCCGCCTGGGCGTGGTTCAGCGCCTCGGTGGTCTGCGGCTTCACGCCGTCGTCCGCGGCCACGACGAGGATGACCAGGTCGGTGGTCTCGGCACCACGGGCCCGCATGGCGGTGAACGCCTCGTGACCCGGCGTGTCGATGAAGGTGATCTTCCGCTCCTGGCCGTCCACCATGGTCTCGACCTGGTAGGCGCCGATGTGCTGGGTGATGCCGCCGGCCTCGTGGGCCACGACGTTGGTCTGCCGGATGGCGTCGAGCAGCTTGGTCTTGCCGTGGTCGACGTGACCCATCACGGTCACCACCGGCGGCCTCGGCTGCAGGTCGGCGTCGTCGCCCTCGTCCTCGCCAAACTCGATGTCGAACGACTCGAGCAGCTCGCGGTCCTCTTCCTCCGGGGAGACAACCTGGACGTTGTAGCTGAGCTCGGCGCCGAGCAGCTGAAGCGTCTCGTCGTTCACCGACTGGGTGGCCGTGACCATCTCGCCGAGGTGGAACAGCACCTGCACCAGCGACGCGGGGTTGACGCCGATCTTGTCCGCGAAGTCGGCCAGTGAGGCGCCCCTGGGCAGCCGGATGACCTGACCGTTACCGCGCGGAATCGACACGCCGCCAATCGTCGGCGCCTGCATGTTGTCGAACTCCTGGCGCCGCTGCTTCCTCGACTGCCGGCCGCGCGACGGCCGGCCACCGGGCCGTCCGAACGCGCCGGGCGCGCCAGCGCGGCCACCGCGACCACCGGCACCGGGCCGCGCCGGTGCCATCCCCGGCCGGGCACCCCCGCCGGGTCCGCCGCCACGCGGGCCGCCGGGTCCGCCGCCCGGACCGCCACGACCGCCAGCGAGGCCAGGTCCGCCTCGCCCGCCGCCAGGCCGCTGGCCTGCGCCAGGGCCGGCCGAGCCGCCGTAACCGCCGCCGCGCGGGCCACCGGGACCGCCCCGGTTCGGGCCAGCGCCGATGGGGCGCGGTGGCATGTTGCTCGGGCTGGGCCGCGGGCCACCGGGACGCGGGCCACCGGGACGGGCCGCGTCACCCGCGCCGGGCCGGGCAGCCGGCCGCGGTCCGGCCGGGCCTGCCGCGCCGGGAGCCGCCGGGGTGCGCGGCGTCGCGCCCATACCGGTCGCCGTGGAGCTGAACGGGTTGTTGCCGGGACGCGGCCCTGGTCGGGGCGCAGATCGCTGCCCAGGCGCCGGTGCGGACGGGCGCGGACCGGCAGCTGCCGGGCGCGGCGTGGCCGGACGCGGCTGAGCTGACTGTCCTGGCTGGGCCGGCCTGGCCGGCGGTGCTGAGCGGGTTTCCTGCGGTGCCGCCTCCGCGGGCCCGCCGCCGGCGAAGGGATCCTTCGGGAAGGGCGACGGCGGAGCCGGCGCCTCCGGGGCAGGGGCCGCCTGCGGTGTGACGGGCGACGGCGGCTCGACACTGGCCGGAGCCGGCTCGGAGTCCACCGCTGGAACCTGCGCGGCGGCCGGGGCGGCGTGACGTCCGTTGGCTGCCTGCCGCTGCGGCGCCGCGGTCTTCACCGCGCCATTGCCGGCCTGGGCCTGGCCGGCGAATTCATCCTTGAGCCTGCGGACGACCGGCGCCTCGATTGTCGACGACGCCGACCGGACAAACTCGCCCATCTCCTGGAGCTTGGCCATCACGGCCTTGCTCTCTACGCCGAACTCCTTCGCGAGTTCGTACACCCGGACCTTCGCCACTGCGCTCCTCTACTCGGCCCGGTGTACCGGGCCTGCCAGCCGGCCGGGGCAGGGCGTGCTCCGTCCGGCGTCAGTTTGTGCTGTTCATCGCCGCATGCTCATCGGGCGCTCATTGCAAGTCAGCCTTCTTTCGTCCGGTATCCCCGGCTGTGGACACCATCAGGAACTCCGCGATCTTACCGGCCGGCAGGGCTACCGCCTGGCGTAGAGCCCGCGGAAACGCCTTCCGGCGCTCGGCTCGCTCCAAGCATGCCAGGCTTCGGTGCAGGTATGCACCCCGGCCAGGCAGCCGGAAGGTAACGTCAGGAACGATCTCGCCCCCTGCCGCCACCACGCGGAGCAAGTCGGACTTGGCCGCACGCTCGCCGCAGCCCATGCAGGTACGGACCGGCGCGGCCTGTCCGGCGTCCAGCTTACAGGGCCTACGCTCCGGCGGCACCGGCCGCGGTGCCCGGTTCTTCCGGCGGGTCTGATTCGACCGGGGCTGCGTAGTCCGTGGCGCCGTCGTCGGCGGTATCCGGTCTGATGTCGATTCGCCAGCCCGTGAGGCGCGCGGCGAGCCGGGCATTCTGGCCTTCCTTACCGATCGCGAGCGACAGCTGATAGTCGGGCACAATAACCTGCGCGACCCGCGCCTGCGCATCGACCACATTGACCTTGGTCACCCTGGCGGGGGACAGCGCATGTGCGACGAATTCGGCCGGATCTGGTGAATAGTCGACGATATCGATCTTCTCGCCGTGCAGTTCGGTCATCACGTTCCTGACCCGGCTGCCCATCGGGCCGATGCAGGCGCCCTTGGCGTTCACGCCGGGCTGGTGCGAGGTCACGGCGATCTTGCTCCGGTGGCCCGCTTCGCGGGCGATGGCCGCGATCTCCACGGCCCCGGACGCGATCTCCGGCACCTCCATCGCGAACAGCTTCTTGACGAGGTTCGGATGGGTACGGGATAGCGTCACCGACGGGCCGCGGTAGCCCTTGCGGACGTGCAGGACGTAGCACCTGATCCGCTCGCCGTGGACGTACTTCTCACCCGGCACCTGCTCGGTCGGCGGCAGGATCGCCTCCAGCCTGCCCAGATCGACCAGCACGGCCCGCGGATCCCTCCCCTGCTGAATCACGCCGGCGACGACGTCGCCCTCGCGCCCGGCGTACTCGCCGAAGGTCAGCTCGTCCTCGGCGTCGCGCAGCCGCTGCAGGATCACCTGCCTGGCCGTGGTCGCGGCGATCCGGCCGAAACCCACAGGCGTGTCGTCGTACTCCTTGCCGAGCTCACCGTCCGGCTCAGTCCCGCGTGCCCACACGGTCACGTGGCCAGTGCGGCGGTTGACCTCGACCCTGGCAACAGCTGCAGCGCCGTCGGTCTTGTGGTAGGCCACCAGCAGCGCATCCTCGATGGCCTTGATAGCCAGCTCGAGCGAGATATCTTTCTCTGCCTCCAGGCTTCTCAGGACGCTCAGGTCAATGTCCACCTATGTCCTCCTCGCCTGTCTCGTCATCGAGAGGGCTGAACTCGACCTGGACCCGTCCCGCACCGAGCTCGGCATAGCTGTACTCGCGAGCCGAGCCGTCCCGTTCCAGGGTGACGCCAGACTCGCTGGCGCTGGTGATGCGCCCTGCGATCCCGTCCCCGCCGTCGGGGCCGGCCGCGAGAACCAGCCGGCCGACATTGCGGCGCCAGTGCCGCGGCAGCGTCAGCGGCCGGTCGACTCCCGGCGACGACACCTCGAGCGTGTACGGATAGTCGCCCATCTCGTCAGCGCGATCCAGCCGGATCGACAGCTCCCGGCTCGCGAGGGCAATGTCGTCCAGGCTCACCCCGCCGTCGGCGTCGACGATCACGCGCAGCACGCGGCGGCGGCCCGCCGTGGCGACCCGGATGCCCTCCAGGTCCATGTTCAGCGCGTGCACAACGGGCTCCAGCAGCCGGGTCAGCCGGGCCGAATCCGGCGCCGGGCCGCCAGGGCGCGTACCCTTACCCTGGCTCCCGGCCTGACCAGGACCCGAGCCGCGGCGGGAGCCACCGTGCATGATGACCTCCTGCCCGCTGAGCGGCGTGAGTTGATGCTGTTCAGAGCGCTGTCATCTAGCGTAGCCCGGCGCGCACCCTAGTTGGAGGAAGCAGCCGTGACGGACGAGGCGCCTACCCGGCGGGCGGTGCTCGCTGCCGCCATCCGGGGCGTCCCCCTCGCCGCCGCGCCCCTGGTGCTGGCCGCGTGCCGGGGCGTGCAGGTACTGGGCACGCCGCCACCGCCGCCGCCCGACATCCGGGCACTGAGCGGCGCGATCACGGCTGAGAAGCAGATGGTGGCCTCCTACGACGCCGCGATCGGGCGGCTATCCGCCGGGGATCAGGCCGCCGTCCTCGCTCTCCGCAGCGTTCAGGCTGAGCACGCTGCGCACCTCACGCAGCTCCACGGCCGGCTGATCGAGTCAGGTGCACATCCGCCGGCCGCGCCGCGACCCGTGACCATCCCGCAGGGCAGCAGCACGAGCAGCATCCTGCAGGCGCTCGAACAGGCCGAGCAGGCCGCGTCGGACCGCCTCATCGGTCAGCTGCGCGTGCTGCCGCCTGCCCTTGCCCAGTTGTTCGCCAGCATCGCGGCGTCCGAGGCCACCCACGTCCCTTATCTACAGCGGGTGCCTGGGGCAGCACCGTGACCGCGGTCGTCAGGGCGCTGCAGGTCGCGCTCGCCGCCGAGCATTCGGCGTGTTACGGGTACGGCGTGGTCGGGGCTCACCTCGCGGTGGGCTCGGCCGCCCTGGGCTCCGCGGGATCCGACTGGATCGCTCACCAGCGCGCGAGGGACCAGCTCATTGCGATGATCACCCAGCGAGGTGGCCAGCCCGCCTCGTCAGCCGTCGCCTACGAGCTGCCGTTCCCGGTGACGTCGGCGACGGCCGCGGCACAGCTCGCGGCGACGATAGAGGACGGGGTGGCGCAGGCTTACCTTGCGCTGGTTGCCCAGCCGGAGCCAGACCTGCGCGCACTCGGTGCTCAGCAGGTCCGGGTGTCCGCGCTGCGCGCGGAGTCATGGCGCGGCTCGACGCAGCCGTTTCCTGGTCTGCCTCCGGCCAGCCTGCGGCACTAGGAACCCGCGGCGAGCACCCGTCCGATCTGGGCGGCGGCGCCTTCAAGGTCATCACCGACCGCGATTTGCTCCGCCCACGACCACCAGAACCACCACTGGCCGTCCTGCCCGCGACCGGCGTAGACGTCCTCGGTGAGGCCGCAGGCCTGCGGGTTGACGACATGCAGGCTCGGCACGCGGCCGCGGGGGGCGACGAGTTGGACATGCAGGCCTCGTCCGGCGAGTACCTCGGCGAGCCCTTCTAACCGGGCGAAGTTCACCCGCCAGGTCTGGCTGACCGGAGTAACCGGAGCGTCGGTAGCCGTCATGTTGTCACCCCTGGTAGCCGGCAAGTCGCGTAGCGTTATAGCACGCTCAAGAATGCAACGGCGAATGTGAATCTGCAATGTGCAAGGCGAAATTCGCGCGAAACTGAGGGTGCCGGTAACTAGACGTATCGGTAGCATTGCGACCACACTGTGGTCACGGGAATGGTAAAGAACTAGTTAAGATCATCATGCGAAGGGGTACCCGTGTCTAGCGCGCAGAGCCCGACGGTCCGACGTCGGCGGCTCGCCCTGGAGCTCCGCCGCCTGCGCGATGCCGCGAGGCTGACCTGCGAGGAGGTCGCCGACCGGCTGGAGTGCTCGGCGTCCAAGATCAGCCGCATCGAGACCGGGCGCGTGTCGGTGTCCCCGCGGGACGTACGCGACATGCTCGAGATCTACGGGGTGCCAGAGGAACAACGGGACAGCCTGGTCCAGCTCGCCCGGGACTCCAAGCAGAAGGGCTGGTGGCATGCCTACAGCGATCACGTGCAGCCCCAGCTCGCCACCTACCTGGGCCTGGAGAGTGCGGCCTCGGAGATCAGGGTCTACCAGGTGCACCGGATACCCGGCCTGCTGCAGACCCCGGACTACGCGCGCGGGACGTTCGCGGCGGGGCGGCTGAGCAGCTCAGACCCGAGTGAGGACCTGCAAGTAGCCCTGCTCAGTGAGCGTCAGCGGCAGGCCAGGGAGAATCCGCCTCTGGTGTGGGCAGTGCTCGATGAGGCAACGCTGCGGCGTGAGGTCGGCGGGCCAGAGGTCATGCGCGCTCAGATCGAGCACTTGCGCGACCTGTCCGCTCTGCCGAACTTCTTCGTGCAGGTCATTCCGCTCCGGAACGGGTCATACCTTCCCATGGATATCCCGTTCGTCATCATGAGCTTTCCCGACCGGCTCGACCCCGACGTCGTCTGCATGCGGTACCCGACCGGAGCACTGTGGATCGAGGACACGGCCGAGGTCGGCCGGTACGCCATGTTCTTCCATCACCTGCAGGCCGCCGCGCTGTCGTTCGACGAGTCAGTGCACCTGATGACGTCGGTGCTCAAGGACGTCTAGCGGGGCCGGCAGTCCATTGGTGTACAGGACGGTGAGCCGGGACACCGCGCGGGTGAGCGCCACGTAGAGCCGGTGCAGGCCGCGATCCTCGGCGGCGGCAATCCGGCCGGGCTCGACGACGATCACGTGGTCGAACTCCAAGCCCTTGGCGAGCGTCACCGGAACGACGGTGATGATGTCGCTGGTCGCGGCGCCGGCCAGCACCTCATGCGGCACCGCCGCCGCGGCGAGCATTGCCGAGATCGCTGACACCTGGTCGTCAGCCGTGATCACGGCGACGGAGCCCGGCTTCGCCAGGGCTTCGGCGCACTCCGCAGCGAGCGACGCGCCCAGTACGGACGGCTCGATCCGCCGCACCAGCAGGGCACCGGGATCCTGGCGCACGGAGCGGGCCGGGCTGAGACCGGGCGCGATATGCGGGAGCAGGGTGCTGGCGAAGTCGAGGATCTGTCGCGGCACCCGGTAACCGGTGTCGAGCACGCGCAGGTCAGCCCCGGGCTTGCCCAGGTGGCCGAGCAGCTGCGTCCAGCTGCTCGTCGCCCACGGTGTCGTGCCCTGGGCGATGTCCCCGAGCACCGTCGCCGATCCGGTGGTGCAGCGGCGGCCGATCGCGCGGCACTGCATGGGCGACAGGTCCTGGGCCTCGTCTACCACGATGTGCGCCATGCTCGGCGTCCGCTCGATCAGGTCGGTGGCCTCGTCGATCAGGACGGCGTCGGCCGCGCTCCACCGGGCCGAGCCCGGCCCGCGCGGCGGACTCGGCCAGCCGATCGCCGCCTGCTCGGCTGGGTCGAGAATCGCGTCCGCCGCACGGCTGCGCAGCGCCGGCTCGGCCAGCACGCGGAACACCAGCCGGACCGGGTCGGCCTTCGGCCAGACCTGGGCGACCACCTGCCGTACCTGGCGGGTGCGGCGGACAGCCTCGTGCGTCCGGTCGTCGCAGGTCTCGCCCGCCGCTTCCATCCTGGTGAGGATCACGTGTGCGATGCGGTGGGAGAGCATCTCGCGGCCCGTCCCGTACCGCACGCCGCGGGCGCGCAGCTCTTCGACCAAGTCAGCGATCTCGGCGGCCGGTACCCGCCACCGCCGTGAGCCCCTGGCCAGCACGAGCGCCTCAGCCGGCGGCTCGATCTGCGCCCAGATCGCGTTGCTGAGAACCGCCGCCATCCGCGCGTCACCCTTGATCCGGCCCGCCAGCTCGGAGTCGGTCCCCCGCACCGGCACCGTCGCGGTGAGATCGGCCACCGACACCTGGGTCACGTCAAGCTCGCCGAGGGCAGGCAGCACGTTCTGGATGTAGGCGAGGAAGGCCTGGTTGGGCCCGACCACGACGACGCCGCCGCGGCTCAGCCGCTGCGCGTGCGCGTAGAGCAGGTAGGCCACCCGGTGCAGGCCGACCGCCGTCTTGCCGGTGCCGGGCGCGCCCTGCACGCACACCGACTGATCGAAGTTCGCCCGCACGATGTCGTCCTGATCGGGCTGGATCGTCGCGACGATGTCCCGCATCGGGCCCGACCGCGGCCGCTCGATCTCCTCGATGAGGATGCGGCTCGGCCCGGCCGCGGGTTCGGCTGCACCGCCAAAGCCCTCGTCCTCGAACGCGGTCAGCTCGCCGCCGGCGAAACCGAATCGCCGCCGCCGGTCCAGACCCATCGGATCGGCCTGGCTGGCCCGGTAGAACGGCCGCGAGACCGGCGCCCGCCAGTCGATCACCACGGGCGTGCCCTGCGGGTCGTGCACATGGCGCCGGCCGATGTGGAACGGCGACCCGCCCTCGGCGTAGTCGAGCCGGCCGAAGAACAGCGGCGTGTCGGGCAGGTCTCGCAGCGACTCCGCACGCCGGTGCAGGTCCGCCTTGAGGTACTCCTCGGAGACTGGGTCGCCGCCCATCGCGCGCAGTGACAGCACGTTCGCGCGCATCAACTCGAGGAACTCGCGCGACCGGCGCAGATGCTGGCGCTCGGCCGCTAGTACGTCAGTGTCCTGGTCCGCCATGGCCGGGTCTGCCGACGGCATGGCTGATCACCTCCGGGGTTTCGGGAGAGCAAAGGGCCAGAGAGGCTAGCATCGCCGCGCGAGGCGCGGCAACTTGTTAATCAGTGGGCGCGGCGCTCAGAAGAGAACCGACATGAACGTGCCGACATCGGCGAACCCGGCCCGCCGGTAGGCGGCCCTGGCCGGCAGGTTGTAGTCGTTGACGTACAGGCTGACGACGGGCGCCATCCGCAGGGCAGCCCGGACCACCGCCGCCATGCCGTGGATCGCATGCCCGCGCCCGCGGGCCTCCGGCGGCACCCAGACCCCCTGTACCTGGCACGCGGCCGGCGTGACGGCGCCGATCTCGGCCTTGAACAGCACCTGGCCGCCTGGCTCGATCCGGGCCAGGGACCGTCCGCCGGAGATGAGGTCGGCCATCCGGGCGCGATAGGCGGCGCCGCCGTCGGTGCCGATGGGCGAGACGCCGACCTCCTCGGTGAACATCGCGATCGCGGACGGCAGCACCACGTCCAGCTCACCGAGCCGGACCGGGCGCACCATCGGGTCAGGCTCGACCGGGGACGGGCCAGAGATCGCCATCACGGGCTGAACCGGCCGGACGTCTCGCGGCGCGCCCCACGACGGAGCGAGCAGCGACCACAACCTACCGACCGCCGCGGCCGGGCCGACGATCGAGGAACAGCGGCGGCCCTGCATCCGGGCCCGGTGCGCAAACGCCTCGATGGCATCAGGTCCCGCCTCGACCGGCACCAGGTTGGCGCCCGAGTAGCACAGCGCGGTCAGCTCGCCGCCATCGGTGTAGCCCCACAGCTGCCCGCCGAGCCGGACCGGATCAATGCTGGTCGCGCGCACTCGCGAAGAAACGAAGACATTGGCGACGGGATCACGATCGCAGAGGGCCAGTACCTCGTCACGATCGTGATCAGTCAGCAGCCGCAGCGACGCCGAACGCCACGGCCTAGTGCGCAGCACACCCTTAGCGTAACGGAACTTAGCTCGCGGGCTCCGCCGCGCCCGACTCGGCGAGCTTCATTGCTTCCTCGATCAGTGTCTCGACGATCTGCGATTCCGGCACCGTCTTGATGACCTCACCGCGCACGAAGATCTGACCCTTGCCGTTGCCGGACGCCACACCCAGGTCGGCCTCCCTCGCCTCGCCGGGTCCGTTGACCACGCAACCCATGACGGCCACGCGTAGCGGCACGTCGAGCCCGTCAAGTGCCGCGGTCACCTGGTCGGCGAGCGTGTAAACGTCCACCTGCGCCCGGCCGCAGGACGGGCAGGACACGATCTCGAGTCCCCGCTGACGCAGCCCTAGCGACTCGAGGATGCCGATGCCGACCTTGACCTCCTCGACCGGCGGGGCCGACAGCGAGACCCGGATCGTGTCGCCGATACCCTCGGCGAGCAGTGCGCCGAACGCGACCGCCGACTTGATCGTGCCCTGGAAAGCGGGCCCGGCCTCGGTCACGCCGAGGTGCAGCGGGTAGTCGCAGCGCTCCGCCAGCAGCCGGTAGGCATTGATCATGACGACCGGGTCGTGGTGCTTGACCGAGATCTTGATGTCGGTGAAACCGTGCTCCTCGAACAGCGAGCACTCCCACAGCGCCGACTCGACGAGCGCCTCGGGTGTGGCCTTGCCGTACTTGGTCAGCAGCCGCTTGTCCAGTGACCCGGCGTTGACCCCGATCCTGATCGGCACCCCGGCGTCGCCCGCGGCCCTGGCGATCTCCGCCACCTTGTCGTCGAAGGCCTTGATGTTGCCCGGATTGACGCGAACCGCCGCGCAGCCGGCGTCGATCGCGGCGAAGACGTACTTCGGCTGGAAGTGGATGTCGGCGATCACCGGGATCTGAGACTTTCTGGCGATCTCCGGCAGCGCGTCGGCGTCGTCCTGTGACGGGACGGCGACCCGGACGATCTGGCATCCGGTGGCGGTCAGCTCGGCGATCTGCTGCAGCGTCGAGTTGACGTCCGCGGTCAGGGTCGTGGTCATGGACTGGACCGACACCGGCGCGCCGCCGCCGACGGGCACGGCGCCCTTCCCCTTCCCGACCATGATCTGCCGGGACTTGCGCCGGGTCGCGAGGGGCTCCGGAGGTAGCTGCGGGACACCCAGATCAATTGTCATGTGTTCTCTCGCCTCAGACCTGAAGGTGGACAGGGTTGACGATATCGGCCGCGATGAGCACCGTGGCGAAGCAGACCAGCGCGGCGAAAACGACCAGACTGACCGGCACCAGCCGCTGGATGTCGACCAGCCCAGGGTCGGGACGGCCGATCAGCCGGTTGAAGAACGCCCGCAGCCGCTCGAAGATCACCACGGCCAGGTGACCGCCGTCGAGCGGCAGCAGGGGCAGCAGGTTGAACACCCCGACGAAGATGTTGAGCGATGCGACGATCTCGAGCACGATGGCCAGCTTGACCTGCCACGGCAGCGCTGCCTGGACCACCTGGCCGGTCACATCGCCCACCCCGACCACGCTGCTGACCTGCCCTGCTGCGGTACTGCCGCGGTTCGGGGAGAACAGGTCAGGCACCGCCGAGGGCAGCTTGGCGATCGCCGAGGCCGAGGACGTGATGGTGTTCGCGAACTGGTTCCCGGCAAACGACCAGCCACCAACGAACGTGGTGCGCTGGAACGGGACCGGATCCACACCGAGGAAGGGCACCGAGCGGCCGGGGATCTTGGCGAGGGTGACGTGCACCTGCAGATCGTGACCACCGCGCTCGATCACCACCGGAACGCTGGCATTGGTCGGCAGTCCGGTCAGCGCCTTGTGCAGCTGGTTCCAGTTACCGACCGGCCGCCCGTCCACCGAGATGATCTTGTCACCCGGCCGGAAGCCAGCGGCGGCCGCCGGTGACTTGGCCGCCGAGCCGCTCGAGCACGGGTGGGCGCTGTTGGCCGCCTGCGCGCTGGGCGGCACGCACGCCGTGATCGAGTTGACCACGTTGGTGCCCCGGGCGTTGTAGTTGGTGGGCTGGCCGATCGCGAACCCCACCAGGAAGAACAGGAAGAGGGCCAGCACGAAGTGCATGAACGACCCGGCCGCCAGCACGATGATCCGCTGCCAGCCAGGTTTAGACCGGAACGAGCGCGGCTCGTCGGCGACATCGACTTGCTCCATCGACGTCATTCCAGAGATCTTCACGAATCCGCCGACCCACAGCGCCTTGACGCCGTATTCGGTCTCGCCGCGGAAGGTCGACCACAGCGTCCGCCCGAATCCGACGAAGAACTGGGTGACCCGCATCCGGAACGTCTTGGCCGTGACGAAGTGGCCGAGCTCGTGCAGCATGACGGAGACGAGCAGGGCGGCGACGAAGATGAGGACCCCGAGCAGGAACGCCAGATGCCCGCGCTCGAGCACGATCAGGCCGATCACCAGCGCGGCGATGACGATCCAGGTCGCCGTGGATTGAGCGCGCCCTGGCCGCGGCGGCTGGTCCGGCTGACTCAAAGGGTCCTGACTCATAGTGCGGCTCGCTGCTTCCCCGTCAGTTCTCGCGCCCGTTGCCTGGCCCAGCCGTCCGCCCCGAGCACGTCCGCCAGCTGGACGGCGGCTCCCGCGGAGTCGTGATGCTCCGAGACTACCTGGGCCACCGTGTCGACGATTCCGGCGAAGGGGATCTGGCCAGCCAGGAAGGACTCGACGCACACCTCGTTCGCGGCGTTGTAGACGGCCGGTGCCGTCCCGCCCGCCGCGCCGGCCTGCCTGGCCAGCGGCACTGCCGGGAAAGCCTCCTCGTCGAGCGGCTCGAATGTCCAGGTCTGCGACCTGGTCCAGTCGACGGGCACCGCGGCACCCGGCACCCGGTCCGGCCAGCCGAGGCCGAGTGCGATCGGAATGCGCATGTCCGGCGGGCTGGCCTGAGCCAGCGTTGACCCGTCGGTGAACTCCACCATCGAGTGGACCACTGACTGGCGATGCACCACGACGTCGATCTTGTCAAAGCCAATCCCGAACAGCAGGTGCGCCTCGATGACCTCGAGCCCCTTGTTGACCAGGGTGGCGCTGTTGACGGTGATGACCGGGCCCATGTTCCAGGTGGGGTGGGCGAGCGCCTGCTCGGGCGTCACGCCGGCCAGGTCGGCGCGCGCCTTACCGAGGAACGGGCCGCCGCTCGCCGTCAGGATCAGCTTGCTGACCTCCTTCGCCCGGCCGCCTCGCAGGCACTGAGCGATCGCCGAGTGCTCAGAATCGACCGGGACAATCTGGCCCGGCGCCGCCCTGTCCGCCACCAGCGGCCCGCCCATGATCAAGGATTCCTTGTTGGCCAGGGCCAGCACCCGCCCGGCCTCGAGGGCAGACAGGGTCGCGGCCAGGCCGATCGCACCGGTCACCGCGTTCAGCACCACGTCACAGGGCCGCGCCGCCAGCTGGGCTACCGCATCGGCGCCCGCCGTCAGCTCCGGCAGCCGGCGGCGGGCCCCGTCCGCGGCGCCGGCTGCGGCGAGTGCCTCCCGGACCTCAGGAACGGCCGCTGGGCTGGCAACGGCGACGGCGTCCACCCGCAGGTCGATGGCCTGCCTGGCCAGCAGCCCAGGGTTCGCGCCCCCCGCCGCAATCGCCGTCACCCGGAACCGGCCCGGATTGCGGGCGACGATGTCGGCTGCCTGCGTGCCGATCGAGCCGGTCGAGCCGAGGAGGACGATTTCCCGGCCCGGGATGACGCTGCTCGCGACGTCCACCACCCGGCTATTCTCCGCTGTCCGGGTAGGTCGGCGGAAATGCCCTGGGCGGCTCCCAGTCCGGCCGCAGCGGCATCCTGGCCGAGCCGTCGGCGGTGAGCTTGACCCCGAGCATCTGGTGCAGCTCCACGACGTTCTGGTCAAAGCCGACCTGTGAACCAGCCATGTACAGCCGCCAGACCCGGGCTGTGCCCTCCCCCACCTCGGCGACCGCCTCGTCCCAGTGTGCGTCCAGGTTCTTACACCAGGCGGCCAGCGTCTTCGCGTAGTGCTCGCGCAGGTTCTCGGAGTGCCGCACCTCGAAGCCCGCGTCGTGCATGAGCGACATGAGGTAACCGGGTCCCTCGAGCTCGCCATCAGGGAACACGTAGCGGTAGATGAACCCGGTGGAGACGTGCGAGGGGCCGGTGTTGTTCGGCCGGGTGATGCAGTGATTGAGCAGCCGGCCGCCCGGCACCAGCTTGCCGTAGAGGAAGGCGAAGTAGCCGGGAAGCTGGGCCTTGCCGATGTGCTCCGACAGCCCGATCGAGCTGACCGCGTCGAAGTCGGTCTCGCTGACGTCCCGGTAGTCGAGGTGACGAACTTCCGCCAGGTCCGACAGACCCCGTTCCTTGATTGCGACCTGCGCCCACGCCGCCTGCTGTGCCGACAACGTGACGCCCAGCGCCTTGACCCCGTACTCGCGTGCAGCGTGCATGACCATGCCGCCCCAGCCGCAGCCGACGTCCAGCAGGCGCATGCCCGGCTTGAGCGCGAGCTTGCGCGCGACCATGTCGAACTTGACCGCCTGCGCCTGCTCGAGGGTGGCGTCCGGCGTGGGGTAGCAGGCGCAGGTGTAGGCCATGGACGGGCCGAGCACCCACTCGTAGAAGGTGTTGGACACGTCGTAGTGGTGCGAGATGGCGCTGGCGTCCCGCCCCCTGGAGTGCCGCCGTCCGGCCAGCCACCGCCGGTTCACCCGGACCTCCTGCGGCGGCGGCGGTATCCGCGGCCAGAGCACCTTCGGTCCGCCGAGGGCGCGGAGCAGGTTCAGTTTCTCCGCCGCGCTGAGCTGGACCCGCTGCACGCGGGTCAGCCGCGACAGCGCGGTGTACATGTCGCCGTCGACGTCAAGTTGACCGGCGACGTAGGCGCGCGCGAGACCCATCGCGCCGGGCGCCTGCGCCAGGTAGGAGACCGCGGCGGGCGACTTCACCGTGATCGTGACGGGCGAGTCGGCGGCGCCGGCCTGGCTCCCGTCATAAGCCTGGAACGCGACAGGAGCGTCCGGGCCCGCGAACCGCTCAAAAACCTCGGCCAGCGCCATCGTGGTCGATCCCTTCTGGTTAAGCGGTCAGACGCCGCGCACGCACTTCTCGTACAGGTCGGCCAGCCGGCCCCTCTGGTCATATTCCTGCTTCAGCTCGGCATACGCCGGGCCGTTGTACCGGGCCCAGAACTCCTCGCGCGAGTAGAACGACGTCGAGTACAGGCCCTTGTGCCCGCCCAGCTCGGCGACCTTGTCCTCGATCCGGCGGTTGAAATAGCCGTCGCCCTCGGCGGGCGGCAGCGCGACCATGCCCCAGAAGCCGAAGTTCACGTAGACCTGGCCGGGGCGCATCGGGTACAGGGGCCACGCCTGGTCGCCGCGTAGCCGCAGGGGGCACAGCCACACCGGCTTCATTCCCACCTCATCAAGGAAATACGTGAGGAACGTGGCCGATTGTTCCACGGGGATTTCGACGTCCTGGACCACCATCTCGCGCCGTGCCTTGCCCCGGCGCTCGTCCAGCTGGCTGGTGACGCGGTACTTGCGGTCGAGCGCGACCAGCTTCCGGTAGACGTCGGAGCGCCGGTAGCGGCGCGGCCACAGCGCGCGCACGGCCGGCTGCTGAACGCCGAACGCACGGGAGCACCAGAACCAGTCCGTGTCCCACCGCCACAGGTAGTCCGAGATGGTGAGGAAGTCCTCCTTCGGGCCGCGGATGGACTGGTAGTAGATGCGGCCGCGGGTGTAGTCGCTGCACCACGGCGCCACATCGCTGAACGCCCCGACGGTCAGGTACATCTCATCGATGCCGAACGCGGTGCCGTCGATGAAGTCGGCCGCGTGCCCCTGATAGCTGCCCTCGGCCGCGACCTGGTCGATCGCGGCGAAGCACTCGGCCGGGTCAGTGAACCGGAAGTGGCGCAGGTGGACGTACGGCCGGACCGGCTCCAGCTCGATCGTGAGCGACAGCGTGTATCCGAGCGTGCCGTAGGAGTTCGGGAACCCTCGGTAGAGCGCGGCGTGCTCGTTGTCCTTCATCGCGGTGACGACGCGGCCGTCGCCTGTGAGAATCTCCATCGCCAGCACCGACTCGTGCGGCAGGCCGTTGCGCAGCGAGGTTGACTCGACGCCGAGGCCGGATACCGCGCCGCCGAGGGTGATGGTCTTCAGCTCCGGCACGACGAGCGGCATCAGCCCGTGCTGGAGCGTGGCGGCCACCAGGTCCTCATACGTGGTCATGCCGCCGACGCGTGCGGTCCTGTTCTCGGGGTCGACACCGATGACGTGATCGAACGGCGTGACGTCGAGCAGGTGGCCAGTTGCGGCCGCGCGGTAGCGGAACAAGTTCGAGGTCTTCTTCGCCAGCCGGACCGGCTGGCCGGCCGGGATGGCCGCATACGCTCGTCGTATCTCTTCGACGGCGGCTTCGTGCTGCACCATTCTCCTCGGAGGCATCGTGGGCAAGCTCTACGCCGAACTGGACGAACGGCTCAGGAAGTTTATCGCCCGGCAGCCGGTTTTCTTCGTGGCTACCGCGCCTGGATTGGGCTCGAACGGTTCGCAGGGCCACGTCAACGTGTCACCTAAGGGCTGCCAGGACACCTTCGCGGTGGTCGGGCCGCGGACCGTGGCATATCTGGACTTGACGGGCAGCGGCGCCGAGACGATCGCGCACGTGCAGCAGAACGGGCGGATCACGATCATGTTCTGCTCGTTCTCCCACGAGACGAAGGTCGTGCGGCTGTACGGGACCGGCACTGTCGTACTGCCGGGCTCGCCGAGGTGGGACGAGCTGGCTCTGCACTTCCCGCGGACGGCGGACCGGTCGGCAGAGCTGAGGAGCCAGCGCGCGATCATCGTGGTCGACCTGGAGCGCATCGCCGACTCCTGCGGCTATGCGGTGCCTGAGATGACTCTGACCGGCGAGCGTGACGTGCTCGACCGTTGGGCCTCTTCGAAGACGGCCAGTGAGCTAGCCGCTTACCGCGCTGAGAAAAACTCCGTCAGCATTGACGGTCTGCCCGGTCTGGAGCCGGCCCGGATGCGGTGAGCGAATCCCGGTTCCGGTACAGATCACGGAGCATGCTGATCTCGGCGCCGTGGTGGACCTGCTCGCTGACCAGCGTCGCGATGACCTGGTGCAGCGGCCATAGCTCGCCCCAGTTCGTGCGAACCTCGCGGTCGAGGTCGTCGTCGGTCAGGCCGTCCACGGCATCCAGCACCGGCTGGTGACTGGCGAACAGCCAGTCCGTCGCCTCGGCCACGTCTCCTGGCAGGTCGAGGTCGAAGGTCAGCGACGCCGAGCCGAACGCGTAATCCCAGTACACGTAGTTCACCCCGGCGACATGGACGGTCCGCCAGGCGATGGTCGTGAACGGGGCGGGCTGCGGCTGCGAGGGGTCGTAGTCGATGACCCAGTCACCGCTGCCATCGGCGCTGACCCCGCGGTACTGCGACCTCGGGTGCACGGTCCAGCAGTCGGCGACCGGTTCCCAGAAGAACTCCGCCGTGCTCACGTCGGCAAGGACGCGCTGCAGCGTGTCGCAGGACCGGGCGTAGGCGGCCCGGAGGATCTCAGCCCCACTCGTCATGGCACCTAGTCTGGCCCCCTTACAGTTGCCTGGTGCGGATCGCGCTGATCAACTCCGGTCTTGGGCTGCTCGCGGCGGCTGCCGCGCTGCACCGCATGCGGCCCGATGCCGACCTGGTGCTGGCCACCGACCCCGACGGCATGCCCTGGGGTCCCCGGACGCCAGACCAAATCATCGGCCGCGCCATGCTGTGCGCCCGCGCCACTGCGGCTTACGAGCCGGACGTGCTGCTGATGGCCTGCAACACCGGCTCGGTTCACGCACTGGAGGCGATGCGGGCCGAGTTCGAGCCGGGCATACCGGTCATCGGCACCGTGCCAGCGATCAAGCCAGCCGCCGCGGCTCACCCGAACGTCGCCATCTGGGCGACCGTCGCCACGACGGCGAGTGAGTACCAGCGACGCCTGATCGCCGAGTTCGGCGGGACTGCCGTGGTCACGCCCGTTGCCTGCCCCGGCCTCGCCGACGCCGTCGATGCCGGGGATGAGGCCGCGACGGCAGCTGCGGTCGCGGCCGGCGCGGACCGGACTCCGGCCGGGTGCGAGGCCGTCGTGCTCGGCTGCACCGAGTACGAACTGGCCGCCGGGCAGATTGCCGCCGCGGTCCCCGGCGCGGTCACATTCGGCTCCGCCAGCGCGGTCGCCGCCCAGGCACTGCGCCGGATCCCGGCCGCCGCGAGCGCGGGCGACGGAGCGAACCCGGGTACGGTCCGCGTGCTACTGAGTGGCCGCCTGTCGCCCCTCCCGCCCGCAGCTCTCCGCTACCCGGAGGGCCGGCTGCTGGCGCCCCTCGTCGTGGCCGACGAGCGCGAGCCCAGTGCCACCACGGCGCCATGAGGTAACGCGAGCGGCCTGCGCAACGCCATAATTTGTATCAAGTGCTTGCCACAATCAAGCGTTGCTGGCACAGTGCTTGTATCACCTTATTGATACAAGCATGGGAGCCTGAATGGCTGTTGTCCTGCTGGTGCTCCTGGTGTCCGTGCCCGGCATCGTCCTGACAGCGGCGAGGCTGGTGCGCGCCAGGAGGTCGACGGCCATCCGCGTACCCGCATCGGCCGTTCTCCCGCCAGAGGTCATCCGCCGCACGGCTGGCTGGCGCTGGGCCGGGCTTGTCGGCGGGCTCGCTGCCGCCGGCGTCGCCGCGCGCTCGGGGGCGCTCGGCCGCGGGCTCTTGCTGGCCGCGCCAGTGTTCGCGGTGTGCCTCCTCGTCGGCGTGGTGGTGGGCGAGACCACAGTTCGGCCAGCGGGCGGTCGAACCCGGATAGCGGCAGTGGAGGTCCGGCGGGTCCGCGACTATGTGCCGCGACACCTGGCTCAGGCGGTGATCGCCGCGCTCGGGCTCCTCCTGGGCCTGCTCGCCGTGACGACGGCAACCGGAACGACGGACGATCTGGGCCGCAGTGGCAGGGCCGTACTGTTGCAGTGCAGCCCGACCCTGCGGCAGAGCGCCGGTCCGTGGCCAGGTTCCTTCTACAGCTTCCCGCTGGCGGTCACGGTCGCGGCTGGCCTCGTCGCAGCAGCCGCCTCTTTGCGTTTCGTCGTCCGGCGTCCGCGCGCCGGTGCTGACTCAGCCGCGGTAGCCGCAGACGAGGCCCTGCGGAAACGGGCTGGCGAGACCATAACCAGCGCCTGCGGCATCCTCGTCGCAATTCCGCTGGCTGGTTGCTGTCTTGTGACGGGGGTCAGCCTGCTGTTGTTGTCCTGCCGGCCGACCTGGCTAACCGTCCTGGCCTGGGCGATCCTGGCATTCGTGCCGACCGCTTTGGCCCTCATCAGCTGGAGCGCAGCGGTGCTGCTGTCCCCGTCCCGCGGCTCCTCACTCCTGCTGCTGCCGGGCACATGACTCCTCGTCCCGCGCTGATCGTCGACACCGACGATCCCACTCCGCCCTACGAGCAGTTGCGGCGGCAGTTCACCGAGCTGATCGAGGCTGCAGTCCTTCAGCCCGGTGATCGGCTGCCTCCAGTCAGGCAACTGGCCGCCGATCTTGGGCTTGCGGTCGGCACGGTCGCGCGCACCTACCGCGAACTGGACTCCGCTGGGCTGATCAGCTCACGGCGCGGAGGCGGCACCCGGGTCACCGCGACCGCGCACGCGTGGTCCCACGCGCAGCGAGGAAACCTTGTGCGCCAGCATGCCGAGGCATTTGTCCACCGAGCTGTGCTGCTCGGCGCGGACCAGCAGCAGATCCTGAGTGCGGTCGCGCGGGCCATAGAACTCGAGCGCACCGCCACGCGGACCGTCCTGTGCTAGGCCTGAGCACCGCACCGGCCCGACTTCGATCCGCGGCGTGCCCGGGACGCACGGGCTGACCTGGACGGTCGCTGCCGTTGCACCCGGCGCGACCGGACCGGGCGGGCGCCGACCGTTGGCGGCGGCATGTAGCTGGCGGCGACCGCAGCGGGAGTCATCGGCATCCGCGCGGCCTCTGGCGGCAGCGCCGCTTCGATCGCGCCCGCCAGCAGGTGGGCCATCGAGTAGCCGGGGTCGGCTGTCAGCGCGCGGTCGACTGCCATGGCCGCAAGCGCCCCGTTCCCCGACTGCCAGGCGCTGAACGCAAGCAGCGATGCCGGCCCAGGCGCGAAGTCAATCGCCGCTGCCCTGAGCACATCGGTCCACAGCCTGCAGTGGTCGTCCCGGTGCGCCGGCGTCATTCGCGCCCATGCGTCGTCCCGAACCCGGATATCGCTGAGCAGCACCGCCAGCCAGGCGAGATGCCCGATGCTGTCGATCCGGCCGCCCGCGCGGTAGCGGCGGATAGCCTGCTGCACCTGCCTGCGCCCTGCGCGTGTCACCCGCAGCTTCGGATCGGCGTCGCCTGCTGCCTCGCCGCTCTCCACAAGCCTGGCGAGACGCAGCCGGGCCTGCTCGGTCGCGCGGGCGACGGCGTCGGCGGTCCCGGCCGGGCGCTGTATGGTCCGCGCGAGAGAGTCCCGGTCCGGGTGGGCGGCCATTCCCGCGTCGGTCATCGCCGCCGCCGCGGGGTGCGACCCGGGATCGTAGGAGCGACCCCCCGGCGGACAGCAGCTGACGTCGCTGCACAGCAACGACCAGTAGCGGCCGCCGTCGGCCCGCAGCGCTTCGGCCAGATGGATGCCGTCGTGCCCGATCCGGGCCGCGGTCTGCGCGAGGACCGGCAGCACGAGTTCCTCAGGGCCGTAGCCGATTAGCATCGCAGCCGAGATCTGCTCGCGGGTCAGGACGTAGCAAGCGTGATGAGCGATGTCGGTCGCGAGTGCGTCGTCCGAAGGCTCCGGCAGGTCGTAGCGGAACGTGACCATCACCCTGCTCAGCTCGCCGAGGCCGAGGACCACGAGGCTGCGACTCGGGTAGAAACCGAGCATGTGCGGTATCACTGCCAGCACCGCATCGGGAGTCGCAGCCCGAAGCTGGACTTTTGCCGCCGCACCAGACGGGTGCGAGGCAGGTGCCGCGGTGAACGAGTGCGGGGAGCTATCACCCGCCGGCTTGTTATGTGTCATGCATCGCAGCTTCGAGACCGGCGGGGACAACCGTCCCGCTGTCGCGTCGCGGGCGGTGGACAAGTCCCCGATACGCACGGCGCGGAATAACCGTTTGACAGACCGATGCAGACGCCAGATCTCTACCGCCGCGCTCCGCTGCTGACGCTAGACCCCGAGGACTCGGGCGAGGAGGGTCCGCCGGCTGCGGGCGCCGGTTTTCGCGAAGATCGACTTCAGATGATCCTGGACTGTGTGCTCGGAGACGAACATCAGCCCGGCGATATCTCTGGTGCTTGCCCCGGTGACGACGTGATCCAGCAGCTCCGCCTCGCGTGAACTCAGGCCGCAGGCGCGGGCGAACAGCGAGGCGCGGCCGCCAGGGGTCGTTGTCTCGATGCTGACTGCGATGTCGCGCTCAACCATGGGCTGTGCCGAGTCCATCCGCGCAGCGTGCAGGGTCACCCAGCGGCCGCTGCCCAGATGAACGCGGGCCAGCGGGAGGTTGCCGTCGACGCCCGCCTCCATGGCGAGCAGCTGCGCGCCCACGTTGTAGGCGCCGGCCGGAACCGGCGCCTGGCTTGCGGCGTCCGGCGGGACGAGCAGCCTCAGATATCGCTGGGTCTGCGGGGTCTGGGCCCGCACGTCGAGTGCGGGCGAGAGCAGCAGCACGACCGGACCCGTGAGGGGCTGGTCACCAGCGCCGCCGGCCTCAAATGCCGCTGCCTGACTGCGACGCAAGGCGGTCGTGAGCGGCCCGGCGACGCTGTGCAAGAACTCCAGCTCCGCCGGCGTGAATGGGGGTGCCTGCTGCGTCCGCCACAGGTCGAGAAATGCCCAGCAGCCGAACCGGTCCCGGTGGACCGAGGTGGCTATGTCGCCGATCTCATAGCGGGAGAGCAGGTCCCGCCACATGAGGCTCCGTGACAGCTCACCTCCCGTCGCCTGCCGCAGCGAGGTCACGGGGGCGATCATGCTGGTCCATCTGTTGACGGTGGTGAGGTACTTGAGCCTGATCAGCCGCGGCAACTCGGGCAGGCACGGGACATCTGCCAGCGGCGATGAGCCCACCGACGTCTCCGGGTCGGTGATCAGCCAGACGTAGGCATCGAACCCGATCACGCGCCGGAGAACGGTCAGCACTTCCAGTCGCAGCGCCCGCGCGTCAGCGTCGCCCAGGCAAAGCTGCAGGATCTGCTCCCTGGCCAGGGTGCGGGCAGTTGAGCTGGCCACGAGTGGCAGGTTAACCGGGGCGCCGCACGCCGACCGAACCACAGCCCGGAATCCCAGAAAGCTGGGATGGGACCTTGCCCTGCATGTTCCTTAGCGTGGCAAGTCCAGAACGAAACACAGTGCTACGAGGAGGAGCCATGCACACGATGGTGGTACAGATGTCGATCGACCCCACGCGCGCCTTCGTGGTCACCCGCCACCTGCGCGAGGACATCGTCAACTGGGCTCGGCAGCAGCCGGGGTTCGTGAGCGGCCAGTGGCTATTGGGGCCTGCACTCGACCATGGCATGGGTGTCGTGATCTTCGCGTCCGCAGACGCCGCCATAGCCGCGGCGAAAGGCCCGCGGAGCTTCCCACGTGATGAAGGCCGGGCCTGGAATGTCGAGAACGTGACCGTGTATGAGCAGGTCACCTGCGCCTGAGCGGTCACGAGCCCGGACGGCCAGCAAACTGTCGGTGGTGCTCGATATTGTGAGCGAAGCGGCGAGTAGGCGGGAGGAGGCGATCGGACACATGAACGATTTGTCGTGGCTCGATGACGAGTCCGTGCCCGCCAGCTGGTTGTATTCCTCCGATGAAGAGCCGGCCCAGTACGACGATCCCGCGTCGCCGACGGCCGCCGCTGGCGCCGAGCCAGCCGCTCCTGGCGCCGAGCCACCCGACCCTGACGACGAACCCGCCGAGCCGCCGTGGTGGCTGACCGATGAGTTCTGCGGCACTCCGGAACAGGAGCACGCCGCCTGGCTCGCCAGCCTGCCCGCTGACATCCGCGCCGACTACCTAGCCGACCCCTATACCGGGGCCGGCGAGGCGATCGCGCCGGGATTCACGCACCACGATGACGGCGGCCCGTCCGGAGTCGGGTTCGCCGCCGGAGGTGTCCTGGACCGGATGCCACCAGGCCCCTGGCTCGCGCAGGCTCTCGCCGACTCGGCACAGCCGGGCTACAACGAGCTGAACGATTCGGAGCAGATCGGGGTGCTGTGCGGCTGGCAGCGGCAGGCCGCGTGGGCGCAGGCCGGACTCAGCGCCGCGGCAGTTGCGGTCGCCCGCCGCCGCGACAGGCAAGCGGCAGAGAGGCAGAATCCGCACGTCGCCGAGCACGTACCCGATGAGCTCGCCGCCGTGCTGGCCCTCACGAGCCTGTCCGCCGGCCGCCTGCTGACTGTGGCCGTCGGCCTGGACCGGCTGCCCGAAGTCATGGCCGCGCTGGCCGCCGGCCAGATCGACTGGCCGAAGGCGTGCGTGCTGACCGACGAGCTGTCCGTCCTCGATGACGAAGTAGCTCGCGGTATCGCTAGCGCGCTGTTGGCGGCGGGCCGGCTCACCACCAGCCAGCTGCGCGCCCGGCTGCGCCGGGCCGTGCTGGCCGCCGACCCCGACGCAGCGCGACGGCGGCAGGCCGAAGGCCGGAAGGACACCCGGGTCGAGGTGTGGGGCGAGCCGTCCGGTAACAGCGCCCTGGCCGGCCGGGAACTCGCACCCGCCGACGCCATCGCCGCCGACGTCCAGCTGACCGCGGACGCTCACTGGCTGCGCCGCCGCGGTGCAGAGGGCACCGTGGCCGAGCTGCGCGCGGCCGCGTTCATCGCCCGCCTGTCCGGCCGCGCCCTGGCCAGCCTCCTGCCCTCGACCTGCGACAGTGCCGAGGCTGCACCGGCCAGTCCGGCTGCCGGGTCAGGCGGCGGGACCATCAACCTGACCATGCCGCTATCGGCCTACGCGGGGCTGGACGACAGCCCCGGCGAGGCCGCCGGCCACGGTGCCGTCGACGCCGCAAGCGGTCGCGACCTGGCGGCGCGCATCAGGGACACGGCCCGGTGGTGCCTCACCCTCACCGGTCCCGACGGCCGCCCCGTCGCTCACGCCTGCGCCCGCCCAGGCCACGGACCCGAGCCGGGATCGCTGGCAATCGGGTGGGCCGCGGGGCTGCGCGAGCGCCTGCAGCTCCTCGAAACCGACAGCTGCCACCATCGTCGGCAGGCGGCCGGCTATTCCTGGCCCGCCTCATTGCGGCACCTGATCGAGATCCGGCAGCGGGCCTGCGCCGCCCCCGGCTGCCGCCGTCCCGCGCGACGCTGCGACATCGACCACACAACACCGTTCGACTACGGCGGCCGGACCTGCGAATGTAACGGCGCTCCGCTGTGCCGCAGGCATCACCGATGTAAGCAAACGCCGGGCTGGCACCTGTCCCAGGACCGTCCCGGCATCATGACCTGGCGGCTGCCCGGCGGCCGCGAGTACCAGACCACCGGCGACCCCTACCCGGTATAAGAGTCGAGAAGGAACCTCTGCCGCGGCCTGGTCTCGCCTGGCACGATCTCGTCCGCCGAGAGCAGCGTGATGCCCGAGCCGAAGAACGCCTGCCTGGATTCCCACTTCGAGATCCCCACCAAGCAGCTCCCGTCTTCGGTCAGATACGGCGGGTCCACGGTGATGCAGCCCGGCAGATCCGAGAGGGCGCCACCCATCTCGCGCATCGACTGCGCGAGCGCGTCGCGATGGCCGGCCTCGGGCCAGTGAAAGACCATGAAGACAAAGCTCATGCAGGGATTACAGCGCAACTCCAAGCAGCGCGTCGAGGGCCGCGCGCACCACGTCACCTGATCCGGCCGCGTGGCCAGCGAAGGCGGCGGAGGCCCACATGTCCATCGCCGCGACAGCGCCACAAGCGTCGAGGTCATCGGCGAGCCGCTCCCGGATCGCGGCGACCAGCTGGGCCCCACGCCCCTCATCACGGTCGCCGCCAGGCCCGGCCGCCGCTACCGCGGCGCGCCACGTAGCCAGCCGCGCCTCAGCGGCCGTCAGCCCCTCCGGAGTCCAGTCCCAGTCGGTCCGGTACGGGTGCGAGATGATCGCCAGCCGCAGCGCCATCGGGTCGTGACCGGCTTCGAGCAGCCGGGACACGAAGACCAGGTTGCCGCGGGATTTAGACATCTTCTCCCCGTCGAACCTGACCATGCCCGAGTGCACGTACCGGCGCGCGAACGGCGGTTCCCCGTCACCGTCCAGCGCGACCCGCGCGTGGGCCGCGCTCATCTCGTGGTGCGGAAAGATCAGGTCACGGCCGCCGGCCTGCACGTCGAACGTCTTTCCCAGGTAGTGGGTCGCAATGGCCGCGCACTCCACATGCCAGCCCGGTCTGCCCTCGCCGAAATCCGACGGCCAGCTGGGCTCCCCCGGCCTGCGCGTCAGCCAGACGAGCGGGTCGACCGGGTCCTTCTTGCCTGGTCGGGCGGGATCGCCGCCGTTCTCGGCCGACAGGCGGATCATGCTCTCGCTGTCCAGCCCCGACACCGACCCAAAGGCTGCGTCCGCCGCCCTGGAGAAGTACACGTCGTTCTCGACCTCATACAGCGAGCCCCGCTGGGCGAGCAGGCGGCTGAAGTCACGGATCAGCGGGAGCGCCTCGACGGCGCCGATGTAGTGCGACGGCGGCAGTACCCGCAGCGCCGTCATGTCCGACCGGAACAGTGCGATCTCGCGATCGGCCAGCGAGCGCCAGTCCTCGCCATCCCGGTCGGCCCGCTCGAGGAGCGGGTCGTCGACATCGGTGATGTTCTGCACGTAGCTGACCTGCTTGCCGGCGTCGCGCCAGGCGCGGATCAGCAGGTCCCAGGCGAGGTAGGTGGCCGCGTGCCCGATGTGCGTGGCGTCGTAAGGCGTGATCCCGCACGCATACAGCGAGGCTGAGCCGCCGGCAGCGGCCACTGCCCGTGATCGGCTCGCCGTATCAAAGATGACTGGCTGGGGGCCCGATCCGGGCAAATCAGGTACGTCAGGCGCGGGCCACGAATCCATGCGCGCCAGATTATCGCTGCCAGAGCGCCTGGTCCTGCCCGCGGGCGGCGGCACGTGCCAGCTCGAACGCGTACGCCAGCGCGATGAGCCGCGGCTCGCTCCAGGCGGGTCCGGTCAAGGAGATGCCGACCGGCAGCCCACGCACCCGGCCAGCCGGCACGACGACAGATGGGTAGCCAGAGACCGCGGCGGGGCCCGAGGTACCCCAGCCGTGATAGTCGCCCAGGACATGGTCGGTCAGCCAGGCGGGATGGCCGGTGAGCGCGAGGACGGCGTCTAGCCGATGCTCTGTCATGACCGCGTCCAGGCCGCCGCGGGCGATCCGGGTCGCGGCCGACCGCGCCTCGGTGTAGTCGGGATCGGCAAGCGAGCCGTTGGTTGCCTCCGCCGCCTCGAACAGCTCCTGGCCGAAGTCCGCGAGCACCTCGGCCGCGTTCCGGTTATTGAAGTCAATGAGCCCGGCGAGATCGCCGGGGTGCTCGCCCGACAGACCACTGAGGTAGGCGTTGATGTCGTGCTTGAACTCGTGCGTGAGAGCGGCGAATTCCGGGTCGGCGAGCTTGTCGATGTCCGCGAGCTCGACCGCATCGACGATCACAGCGCCCTGGCTGCGCAGCACCGCCACGGCCGTATCGAGGATCGCGGCCGTCCCCGCGTCGGCGAGGGCTGACCCCGCCTGCCACACG
>DASQIW010000045.1:0-16170 GCA_035631375.1 Streptosporangiaceae bacterium | reverse complement strand
GCGGGCCAGTCGCCATTCGCGGCTGACCGCAAGCACCTGCACCACCGGCTGCTCGACATCGGGCACTCGCAGCGGGCCAGCGTGCTGATCATGTACCTGTGGGCGGCGGCGTTCTCCGGCACGGTGGTGTGGCTGTCGATCACGAAGACCGAGCTACCGCGGGCGGGCGGCCACCGCGGCGAGCCGGTGATCGTGTTCGTGTTCATTACCGTCGCGGCGGTGGCGATCCTCGTGCTGCTCTCCATGCCGTGGCGGCACTGGGCGGAGCGAGCCCGCGCCGGACGGTCCCCAGCAGCCCCGACGGCGACGGGTCAGGGGATTGCCGCGGGCGCGACGGCGCGAGAACCTGCCCGCACCGGAAAGGCGGATCTCGTCGCATCCGGTACGCCGACCCGGTCCGCCGGGTACACGGGTGTCTTCCAGGCGTCAGGCGAGCAGTCGCTCGCCGCCAACAACGGTGGCAACGCCGCCCTCCCGCGCCGTGACGGGCAGCCAGACGCTCCAGCTCACGACGACGCCCGCCCCAGCCAGGCACAGTCAGAACCGAACGGTTCCGGTGGTCGCGGCGGTACCACCTCGGCCTGGTACGCGCGGCCACTGCCGGGCGAGGGGGATGAGCAGTCACCTGGCGTGGATGCTTCCGCCGGGCTGGGCAAGGGAGACGCGTGGCAGGCCAGCGGCAACGGGCTCCGCGGCGGAGACGAGCGGCCTGGGAACGGCACGACTGCTGGCAACGGCTTCCGCACGGCAGACGAATGGCCGGCCAGCGGTTTCGCTGGCAACGGGCGCCACGGGGGAGACGGGTCGGCCGCCGGTCACCGCCGCCACGGGGCGGATAGCTGGCGTGGCAGCGATGGCGGCGACGTCAATGGAGGGGTCCGGCCCGGCGACTACGGGCATCAGGACGACGGACGCCACGGCGGTCAGGCTCCCCGCAGCGAGAACCCGCCTGGCGCCGCCGAGCCTGCCGACGGTGGCGCTGGCCGCTCAGTTGTCGGAATGGTGCCGCCGGCTGCCGGCAGTGACTGGAACTGGTTCTCCTCTGACGCGACCACCGACTCCGACCGGGACGCGGGTCGCGATCCTTCCTAGGGCCAGCTGCCGCAATTGACGAGCGCCGCGACTCTGGCCGCTCGAGCGCCAATCAGCGACACCTGAAGTTTCCGGTGAAATCGCACCCGACCCACTCCATTTTCGTGGTGGTGCAATCTCCCCAAGGGCAGACCGCCGCCGCGAGCAGACGCGCGGAGGCACGCCAGGGCCGCGCAGGACCGCTTCGCCGCGGTCGTCCTGACGCCGTCATGACTCGTTGGCGACGAAACCTTGACCTTCGCGCACTCGTCCATTACCGGCTCTGAGCTGCCGGTTCAGCCAGGAAGGGCTAGCCATTCGTCACGATCGGTGACCTCGTGGGCAGGCTCGCCGGAGAGCTTGTGATATCTTTCACGAGCACCCCATAGCAGGTCGGGGCGCCGTCCGTGATACGTTGCGCACACGTGGCCAGAGGCCCCAGAGCGCAGCTTCGCCGACGCTAGCAGCAGACAACGTCGCTTGGATGACAACGGCCGAGCACGCGCCGAGAAGAACACCCGGAGTAACCCAGACAATGTCGGCGCAAATCGCCTCGATGGCGCGGCGATCCGCACTCGTGACGGCAGCGGTGGCGGCCGTCATGGTGGCGATCAGCGCTGTCGTTGGCGGGCAGAAGGGCGCCATCGGCGCTGGCGCCGCCATTGCGGTGGTCGCGGCGTTCTTCGGCCTGAGTGTTGTCGCGCTCGCCTGGGCGGCGAAGTCCGGCCCGCAGGCGATGATGCTGGCCGGCCTCGGCACTTACTTGTTCAAGATCCTCGTCTTGCTGTTCCTCGTCGGCCGGTATCAGAACAGCACAGCGTTCAACGCGTGGCTGTTCGGCCTTACCGCCATTGTTCTCGTCCTCGTCTACGACATCGCGCTGGCGGTGACGTTCAGCCGGACGAAGATGCTCTATGTCGAGCCGGACGGAGAACGATGACCCGTGGCGGCGACATGGATCCCGGACGGCAGCCTGCGGCCCGCGGCGAGTGCTGCCTGCGGCGCCGAGTTCCGGGTCCGAGGGCATGACCAGAAGCGGGCGGCCGCCGCAGGATCCGCCCCCCGTGCAGGAGAGAGACGGCTGGCGCATCCTCAGCTATCTCATCGGCGGGATGATCCTCTACGGCGGGATCGGCTGGCTCATCGGCCGGTGGACAGGGATCTCTGTGCTGTTCCCGATCGGCATGCTCCTCGGCCTCGGGCTAGCCATCGCGATGATCATCTTCCGGTTCACCCGCTCCTGACCTGCCCGGATTCAGCGCTGTTGTCCATTCCGGTCACCCCGGGTGTCCCTGCGCCAGGAGCCTACGCAAAGATGACTCACCTTGACCTGGGGCGGACTGCGCATGCCATGACCGCCTGTACGCGACGGCCCGGAGGGGTAACCCGGTGAACCACGTCCTGGCGGTGGAGGCCGCGAAAGCCTGCGGCACGAACTCGCACATCTTCTCGGGCTGTGGCTTCCCGGCACCTTCGATCGAGGACTTCTATTTCACGCCGCTGTTCACCATCGGCAGCTTCAAGGTGGACAAGTCGATCCTCATCGTCTTCCTCAGCGTGGTGATCGTCCTCACCTTCTTCTGGCTCGCGTTCCGCAAGCCGAGGCTGGTGCCGCGCGGCGCTCAGAACGTCGCCGAACTGGGCATCTTCTTCGTCCGTGACCAGATCCTGCGCCCGCAGCTCGGGGTCCGCGGCGACAAGTGGCTGCCGTTCCTCACCTCCTTGTTCTTCTTCATCTGGATCAACAACATCTTCGGGATACTCCCGATCCTTTACTTCCCGTCGATGTCGAAGTACGGCTACCCCCTCGCGCTCACGATCATGGTCTGGTGCATTTACATGTTCCTGGGCATGAAAATCCAGGGCGCCTTCGGCTACTTCAGGAACATGGCGGTGCCGTCCGGCGCGCCGTGGTGGATCCTGCCGCTGCTCGTCCCGATCGAGCTGTTCTCCAACATCCTGGTCAGGCCGTTCACGCTGTCCGTCCGGCTATTCGCCAACATGCTGGCCGGACACGTGCTCCTGTTGGTGTTCACCCTCGCCACCTGGTACCTGCTCACGGCGTCTTATGCGCTGGTCTTCTCGGCCGCGTCGTTCATCGTCGTCATCCTCATTACCGCGCTTGAGGTGCTGATCCAGGCGCTGCAGGCCTTTATCTTCGCGACCCTGACCGCTACCTATATTGCCGGCGCGTACGAAACTGCGCACTGAGCCGACCTCAACAAGAAACAGCCGGCGTCGAGGCCGGCCTGACAAGAAGGAATACAGCAATGCAGCTCGCGATGCACCTGCATCACCTGCTCTACGTCGCCGCGGGTTCCAATGTTCCGCAGCCGTTCCGCCTGCAGAACCTTGGTGCCCTGACCTATGGCCTCGCGGCCATCGGCCCGGGCGTCGGCATCGGCCTGATCTTCGGCAACACGATCCAGTCGATCGCGCGGCAGCCAGAGGCGGCCGGCCGGGTGACCGGCCTCATGTGGATCGGCTTCGCGCTGACCGAATCGCTCGCCCTGATCGGCATCGCTGTTCCGTTCTTCATCAAGTAGCCCCCGGAAGAGGTAGCCGCCCATGTTTCAGCACCTAGCGGCAGCAAGCTCGCCGAATCCGCTCGTTCCCAACTGGGTCGAGGTCATCGTCGGCGCGATCGCCTTCTTCATCGTCTTCGGCGTGCTCTGGAAGATTCTGCTGCCCAGGATCACCACGACCCTGCAGGAGCGGACCGACGCGATCGAGGGCGGTATCGAGCGGGCCGCCCGTGCAGAGGCGGAGGCCGAGCGGCTCGCCGAGCAGTACCGGGCCCAGCTCGCCGAGGCCAGGCACGAGGCAGCCAGGGTCCGCGAGGAGTCCAGGGAAGAGGGCGCGCAGATCGTCGCTCAGCTGCGCGAGCAGGCCCAGGCAGAGGCGGCGCGGATCATGCAGGCCGCCCAGGCGCAGATCGCGGCGGACCGACAGCAGGCCTTCGCCTCACTGCGGAACGAGGTAGGGACTCTCGCCGTCGAGCTCGCCAGCAAGATCGTCGGTGAGTCGCTCGCCGACGAGGCCAGGCAGAGCCGGGTCGTCGACCGGTTCCTGGCCGAGCTGGAGACAGCCCAGGGCGAGCCCTCGGGGGCCAGGACATCGTCATGAGGGGAATCAGCAGGGCGTCGCTCGCCGATGTCGAGCAGCGGCTGGAGCCGCTGACCGCCGACCCGGCGGCTGCCGCAGAGCTCGGAAACGAGCTGTTCGCCGTCGCGGGCGTGCTGGCCAGCCAGCCTGCGCTGCGGCGCGCCCTCGGCGATCAGTCCCGGCCCGCCAGCGCGCGGAGCGCGCTGGCGACCTCCGTACTGGCTGGCAAGATCAGCGACGACGCCGTGGCCCTGGTGGCCGACGTGGCCGCGGCCCGGTGGTCGGCCGCCGGTGACCTGACCGATGCAGTCGAGCAGCTCGCCGTGCAGGCCATCGTGACGGCGGCTGAGGCACGAGGCCACCTCGATGACCTCGAGGACGAGCTATTCCGGTTCGGCAGGATCGTGGCCAGCACGCCCGAGCTGCGAATCGGGCTGACCAACCCGTTCGTGTCGGCGCCCGCGAAGCGGGAGCTGCTGGCCAGCCTGCTGGAGGGCAAGGTGACCGCCGAGTCACTGCGGCTGGTCACCGAGGCAGCTGTTAGCCCGCTCGGTCGTAGCCTGGACATGAGCCTGGAAGAGTACGCGAGGCTCGCGGCGCGCCGCCGTGAGCGCCTGGTTGCCGAGGTGCACGCCGCCGTTCCGCTGACGAACGAGCAGCGGGTCCGGCTCGCCTCGGCGCTGTCAGACGCCTACGGGCACCAGGTGCACCTGAACGTGGTGATCGACCCGAGGGTGGCGGGCGGCATGACCGTGCGGATCGGGGACGAGCTGATCGACGGGAGCGTGGCCACCCGGCTCGCAGCGGCCCGCCGTCAGCTGGTGGCGTGAGCATGAGCAGCGAGGGCGGGACGCCCGACGAGACGGGCCTAAGAGCAAAGGACGACCAGCGAGGGCCGGCTAAGAGCCCGGCACCAGCCGAGACCAAGAAGGACGTAAGGAAGATGGCGGAGCTGACAATCCGGCCGGAAGAGATCCGGGACGCGCTCGAGCGTTTCGTAGCGGCTTACGAGCCAGGAGCAGCCGCCACTGAGGAGGTCGGGGCGGTCGTCGAGTGCGGCGATGGCATCGCGAGGGTATCCGGCCTGCCGTCGGCGATGGCCAACGAGCTGCTGGAATTCGAGGACGGCACCCGCGGCATCGCGCTGAACCTGGACGTCCGCGAGATCGGCGTCGTCGTCCTGGGCGAGTTCAGCCAGATCGAGGAGGGCCAGCGGGTGCAGCGGACCGGCGAGGTGCTGTCGGTGCCGGTCGGCGACGGCTTCCTCGGGCGGGTGGTCGGCCCGCTCGGTACTCCGCTGGACGGCCTGGGCCCGATCCAGGGCACTACCGAGCTGCGGCAGCTCGAGCTGCAGGCACCGTCGGTGGTGCAGCGCACCAAGGTGCACGAGCCGCTGCAGACGGGAATCAAGGCCATCGACGCGATGACCCCTGTCGGTCGCGGCCAGCGCGAGCTGATCATCGGCGACCGGCAGACCGGCAAGACCACGATCGCGATCGACACGATCATCAACCAGAAGCAGAACTGGGACTCGGGCGATCCGAAGCGCCAGGTGCGCTGCGTCTACGTGGCGATCGGCCAGAAGGGTTCCACGGTCGCCTCGGTGCGGGCGGCACTGGAGGACGCTGGCGCGCTGGAGTACACGACGATCGTCTCCGCGCCCGCCTCGGATCCGGCTGGGTTCAAGTACATCGCTCCCTACACCGGTTCGGCGATCGGCCAGCACTGGATGTACCAGGGCAAGCACGTCCTGATCGTCTTCGATGACCTGACCAAGCAGGCCGAGGCCTACCGGGCGATCTCGCTGCTGCTGCGCCGCCCGCCGGGCCGCGAGGCCTACCCCGGCGACGTGTTCTACCTGCACTCCCGCCTGCTCGAGCGCTGCGCCAAGCTGTCGGACGCGCTCGGCGGCGGCTCGATGACCGGCCTGCCGATCATCGAGACCAAGGCCAACGACATCTCGGCGTACATCCCGACGAACGTCATCTCCATCACCGACGGCCAGATCTTCCTGGAGACCGACCTGTTCAACGCTGGTGTGCGGCCCGCCATCAACGTCGGCCAGTCGGTGTCCCGGGTCGGTGGCGACGCGCAGATCAAGGCCATGAAGAAGGTGGCCGGCGGCCTCAAGCTGTCGCTGTCGCAATACCGCGACCTGGAGGCGTTCGCATCGTTCTCCTCCGACCTGGACCCGGCCTCGCGCGCCCAGCTCGACCGCGGCGCACGGCTGGTCGAACTGCTCAAGCAGCCGCAGTACAGCCCCTACCCGGTCGAGCGGCAGGTGGTATCGGTGTGGGCGGGCACCGAGGGCTACCTCGACGACGTCCCGGTTGAGGATGTCCGGCGGTTCGAGAGCGAGTTCCTCGATGAGATCCAGCGGTCGCACACCGGCATCTACGACGCCATCAGGGAGACCGGCGAGCTGAGCGAGGACACGATCGTCGCACTGAAGGACGCGATCGACGAGTTCCGGAGGGGCTTCGAGAAGACGGGCGGCGAGTTGCTCGTCAGCCAGGAGCCGGAGGAGCCGGAGGAGCCGATGGAGTCCTCGGAAGTGCGACCGGAGACCATCCAGCGGCAGCCGCCGCCACCGAGCCAGCACGCGTAGCGGGGACTGCGCACTATGGGAGCACAGCTTCGCATGGTCCGGCGGCGGATCAGGAGTGTCCAGTCCACCGCCAAGATCACTCGTGCCCAGGAGCTGATCGCGTCTTCGCGGATCATCCGCGCGCAGCAGCGCCTGCACGCGGCCGCGCCCTACGCCAGGGAGCTCACTCGGTCAGTCGAGGCCGTCGTCAGCATGTCGGAGAACGTCGATCACCCGCTCACCAGGCCGGAGCCGAATCCGCGCCGGGCAGCTGTCGTCCTCCTCACCAGCGACCGCGGGTTCTGCGGCGGCTTCAACGCCAACTTGCTGCGCGAGGGCCAGCGGCTGCGGGGGCTGCTGTCGGAGCGCGGCCTGGACACGACGTCGTACGTGGCCGGTCGCAAGGGAATCATCTGGCACCGGTTCCGTCAGATGGACCTGGCCGCGGAGTGGAGCGGCTTCTCCGACACCCCGCGGCAGGCGAACGCGGCCGAGCTCGCAGAGGCGCTGCTGGCGGCGTACGAGCTTCCGTCCGACGAGGGCGGCGTGGACGAGATCAACGTTGTCTACACCGAGTTCGTGTCCATGCTGACCCAGCGGCCGGTGGTGCGCCGCCTCCTGCCGCTGGAGATCGCGGAGACGCAAGAGGCGCCGGCCGGGCCGCTGCCCGCCTACGATTTCGAGCCGTCGCCCGAGGAGGTTCTCAACTCGCTCCTCCCGTGGTACGTCGAGAGCAGGTTGTTCCACGCGCTGCTGGAGTCCGCGGCGTCGGAAATCGCAGCACGGCGCCGGGCGATGAAGTCAGCGACGGACAACGCCAACGAACTGATCGAGCAGCTCAGCAGGGAAGCGAACAAGGCACGGCAGGCTGAGATCACCCAGGAAATCAGCGAGATCGTCGGCGGTGCGAACGCGCTCGCCGGGGCGACCAGAGAGTAAGTGAGCAGCAACATGAGCGCTACCGCAGAGACCACCGCCAGCGGGCAGGCCCGCCCGGGGGCCACCGGCCGAGTAGCCCGGGTGATCGGCCCGGTCGTGGACGTCGAGTTCGCGACCGAGGAGATGCCAGAGATCTACAACGCGCTGCACGTGGACGTCACGCTCGGCGACACGACCCGGACGCTGACTCTGGAGATTGAGCAGCACCTCGGCGACGACACGGTCCGGGCCATCTCGATGCAGCCAACGGACGGCCTGGTTCGCGGCGCTCCCGTGGTCGACACCGGCGAGCCCATCTCTGTGCCGGTAGGGGACGTGACCAAGGGCCACCTGTTCAACGTGCTCGGCCAGCCGCTTGACGTCCCGGCGTCGGAACTGAAGGTCACCGAGCGGTGGTCGATCCACCGGGACCCGCCATCGTTCGACCAGCTGGAACCCCGCACCGAGATCCTCGAGACCGGGATCAAGGTCATCGACCTGCTGACGCCCTACGTGAAGGGCGGGAAGATCGGCCTGTTCGGCGGAGCGGGCGTCGGCAAGACCGTGCTGATCCAGGAGATGATCACCCGGGTCGCGAAGAACTTCGGCGGCGTGTCGTGTTTCGCCGGGGTCGGCGAACGGACTCGTGAGGGAAACGACCTCTTCATCGAGATGACCGACTCGGGCGTCATCAAGGACACCGCCCTGGTCTTCGGCCAGATGGACGAGCCGCCGGGCACGCGGCTGCGGGTCGCGCTGTCCGCGCTGACCATGGCCGAGTACTTCCGCGACGAGCAGCAGCAGGACGTGCTGCTGTTCATCGACAACATCTTCCGTTTCACCCAGGCGGGGTCCGAGGTGTCGACCCTGCTCGGCCGGATGCCGTCCGCGGTGGGCTACCAGCCGACCCTGGCCGACGAGATGGGTCAGCTTCAGGAGCGGATCACCTCGACGCGCGGCCACTCGATCACCTCCATGCAGGCGATCTACGTGCCCGCCGACGACTACACCGACCCCGCGCCATCGGCGGTGTTCGCGCACCTCGATGCCACCACGGCGCTGTCGCGGGAGATCACCCAGAAGGGCATCTTCCCGGCTGTCGACCCGCTGGCGTCCACCTCCCGGATTCTCGCCCCGCAGTACGTGGGGGAGGAGCATTACGCGGTTGCCCGCGAGACCCAGCGGATCCTGCAGCGCTACACCGAATTGCAGGACATCATCGCAATCCTCGGCATCGACGAGCTGTCCGAAGAGGACCGAGTCACGGTGCAGCGGGCCCGGCGGATCGAGCGGTTCCTGTCCCACCCGATGTTCGTGGCCCAGCAGTTCACCGGTCAGCCCGGGATCTTCGTGCCGCTCAAGGAGACCATCGCCTCGTTCAAGGCGATCACCGAGGGCGACTACGACAGTTACCCCGAGCAGGCGTTCTACATGGTCGGCGGCATCGAGGACGTCGAGAAGAAGGCCAAGGACCTGGAGCGCCAGTGATCGTCGCGACAGAGTCGCGCGTCGTGCCGGAGGCGCGCAGACCCAGCACAGCTAACACTGGGACGGAGTCGGGCAAATGACGCTGTCGGTCGAATTGGTCCAGCCTGAGGGCGAGTTGTGGGCGGGCAACGCCGAGATGGTGATCGCCAGGACGCTGGATGGTGAGATCGGCGTGCTGACTAACCACGCGCCGCTCATCGGCATCCTGTACGAGGGCAGCATGGTCCAGATCCGCCCGGACGACACCGCTCATCCGGACGTGTTCGCCGCGATCTCCGGTGGCTTCCTCTCGGTCGCCAACAACAGGGTCTCGATCCTGGCCAGGGAGGCGGTGCTCGGCAGGCATGTCGACACAGCCCAGACGCAGGCGGCGCTGAACGACGCGCTGGCCGGGCTGCCGCAGCCGGTCGGCCCTGAGGAACCGGCCAATGTTCGCTACTACCGGGCGCTGCTAGACGCGGCCGAGCAAACTCGCTGATCGCATTCCCGGCCGCCCGATCGGACACCCTGAAGGTTTCAGTGAGACGAACTGGTGCAACTCGGGCGCGAAAGAGACTGAAAGCACCGGTACGTCAGAAGCCGCCGAAGCACTGAGGGCTCCTTAGCCGACACGCGCGCGCCTGACGGCCGGGACCGGCCGCGAGCGGCCCCGTTCCGGCCTTTTAACGCTCGCCGCCCGGCTTCCACAGCACGTCTCCGACTGCCTCGTTCGCTTTTCGCGCGAGGATGAAAAGCAGGTCAGACAGTCGGTTCAGGTAACGCACCGTCAGCGGATTCATGCTGTCGCCATGCAGCTCCAGCGCGGCCCAGGTAGACCGCTCGGCGCGGCGGACCACCGTCCGCGCCACGTGCAGGAGCGCGCTGCCCGGGCTGCCGCCTGGCAGCACGAAGCTGCGCAGCACCGGAAGCTCGGCGTTGAATTCGTCGCACGCCTGCTCCAGCGCGGTGACGTAGCTCTCGTCCACGCGCAGCGGGGGATAGGCGGGGCTTTCTGTGATCGGATTACACAGGTCCGCGCCGACATCGAATAGTTCGTTCTGTATGCGCAGGAGCACCCGCCTGATGTCGTCCGGGAGCTGGCCAAGAGTCAGGGCCACGCCGATCGCGCTGTTCGCCTCGTCGGTGTCGGCATAGGCCGCGAGCCTCGGGTCCGTCTTGCGCGCCCGGCTCATATCTCCGAGGGCCGTCGTGCCGTCGTCGCCCGTCCGGGTATAGATCCTCGACAGGACGATGGGTGTATCGCGATCGGTTGGCATGGCTATCACCGTAGCGCGGCGCACTGTCGCTGCTGGTGCGGGATTTCGCAGTGCGTGCCTCACGTTTCGCCCAGACAGGGTAGATCCGCTGCTACCGGAACGGCTACAGTCGGTAATTGAGCCGTCACTGCTTGGCTCAGAGTTGTCGCGAGTGATCACCTCAATTGTCTCGCGAACACCATGATTAGTGATCAGACTCGTGGGTATTCACAACCGCAGGCACGTTGTGGCATCGTATGGATACTGAGAGTGATTGTCGCGCCGCCAGGGTCGGCCTCGGGGGGAGCCGGCTGGGTGACGTGGGGATGTCGCTCGGACCTTGGACCTGATCTAGGTCCAAAAGGAGCCGCTAGGCGGCTCGCGGCCTCCCTGACAAATCGGCGGTTCTCGGGGGCCCGCCGGATTGCGGGGCCGCACAGGTGGGGGGAGCGCGCTCCCGGTCTTCGGGCCGGGAGCGCGCTGTTGTCTGCGTTGCCTGCGCTCCGATGAGCTCGCCCGGTGACCGCCGCGGCTTAGTAGGGTATTGCTCGATTTTCCGGGCTCAGCGGGAGGACCGGCTATGTACGACTTCGACTATGTGATCGTGGGCGCAGGCAGCGCCGGCTGTGTCCTGGCCGCGCGGCTCAGCGAGAACCCCGATGCCCGGGTGCTCGTGCTGGAGGCCGGGCCGCCGGACACGGCCGACGAGATCCACATTCCGGCGGCCATCAACCTGCTCTTCAAGACCGCCTATGACTGGGACTACCAGACGGTTCCCCAGGACCGGGCGCTGGGCCGGAGCATCTACTGGCCGCGCGGCCGGGTCCTGGGCGGCTCGTCGTCGATCAACGCGATGATCTATATCCGCGGCAGCCGGCACGATTACGACGCCTGGCGCGAGGACTACGGCTGCGAGGGCTGGGGCTATACCGACCTATTCCCGTACTTCCTGCGCGCGGAGGGCAACGCCAGGGGCGCGTCGGCGTACCACGGCGATTCCGGCCCGCTGACCGTGTCCGACCTCAAGCACAAGAGCGACCTGACGTCGGATTTCGTCGCGGCGGCCCGCGGCTACGGACTGCCGTCCAACGAGGACTTCAACGGGCCGCAGCAGGATGGCGTCGGCTATTACCAAGTCACCCAGTCCGGCGGGCGCCGATGGTCGGCCGCCGATGCCTACCTGCACTCGGCGTCGAGCCGGCCCAACCTCACCATCGTGACCGACGCCCTGGTCACAGGCGTCGAGATCTCAGCCGGCCGGGCCACCGCTGTCCGCTATGTGCATCGCGGGGTCGAAGAGCTGGCCAGGGCCGAGGCAGAGATCATCCTCTCGGCGGGTGCGATTGGCAGCCCGCAGCTCCTCATGCTGTCGGGTGTCGGGCCGGCCGATCACCTGCACGAGCACAACATCGCGGTGATGGCCGACAGCCCCGGCGTCGGCGCCAACTTGTCCGATCACCCGGTCGTGGCGGCCATGTGGGATGCGCCGAAGGCGCGCAGCCTGTGGGAACAGGCCGGGCGGCGCAACCTGGCCCGCTGGCAGCTGATGCATTCCGGCCCGATGACCAGCAATATCGCCGAGGCCGGCGGATTCACGCGGACCGACCCGGCGCTGGTCGCCCCCGATATCCAGTGGTACGCGCTGCCCGTGCCCTACGTGGACGGCGGTCTCGCCGACCCGGCGAGCCGGGCGATGTCGATCCTGATCACGCTCGTCAATGTCGGCAGCCGCGGCCGGATCCGGCTCCGCAGCGCTGACCCGCGGCATAAGCCCGCCATCGACCCGGCCTATCTGTCCGATCTCGCCGACTTTGATCCGCTTGTCAAGGCAGTCGGCATCGCCAGGGATATCGCCGCGACCAGGCCACTCGCCCGGCAGCTGCGCACCGAGCTGGCGCCAGGGCCGCAGGTGGAAAGCGACGCCGAGGTGCGGGAGTGGATCCGTGGCAACCTGTCAACGATCTACCATCCGGTCGGCACCTGCGCGATGGGCGGCGACTCGCCGGTCGCCGCCAGCAAGCTGACTAGCGTGGTCGACACGCAGCTGCGGGTCCGCGGAGTCGAGCGGCTGCGGGTGGTCGACGCCTCGGTGATGCCGACGGTGCCGCGCGGCAATACCAACGCGCCGACGATTGCCCTCGCCGAGCGCGCCGCCGACCTCATTCAGGGCCGCGCACCGCTCGCGCCCATGGACCCGGCCGATTCCATCCTCGCGGCCGCCGCGCCGCAGTAGTCGGCACGACGCGGGCGTCTAGGCGGCCCAGGCGTCCAGATGGCCCAGGCGCCCAGGACCGTCCCGCTACTTCCTGTCGTACCGCTTGCCGTGGAGGAGCAGCGCGGCGCTGAGGATCCTCTTCATCTCGTCGTCGGTGCGACCGAATGAAGTGAGGTTCAGCGGGGGCTTCATTCGCTGCCGCGTGATGGCCTTGGGCCGGGCGAATTCGCGCAGCCCGTCGGCGCCGTGGATGCGGCCGAAGCCTGAGTCGCCCGACCCGCCGAATGGCAGGGACGGCACGCTGGCGAAGGTAATGACCGAGTTGATCGCCGTCATCCCGCTGCGAAGTGCTCGCGCGGCCGCCATGGCCGCCTTGCGGTTCCCGGCGAATACCGACCCGCCGAGGCCGTACCGGGAGGCGTTGGCCCGCTCGACACCCTCGGCGAGGCTCGCCACTCTCGACACGGTGATCGTCGGTCCGAACGTCTCGTCGGTGACCGCCTTGCTCTCCTCGGGCACGTCCGCGAGGATCACGGGACCGACGTAGGGCCTGCGGATGCTCCCGATTCCGCCCATGACCGGCCTGGCCCCGCGGGCGAGCGCGTCGGCGATGTGGTTCTCGATCACCTCGGCCTGGCCGGGCAGCGTCAGCGGCCCGTAGTCGGCCTCCCTGTCGTCACCCGGCCTGATCTCGGCGACGCGATCGGTGAGCTTCTCGAGGAACTGGTGGTAGACGTCCTGCACGACGTAGACGCGCTCGACGCCGATGCAGGTCTGCCCCGCGTTGGACAGCGCGCCCCAGGCGCAAGCGTCCGCCGCCGCATCCAGGTTGGCGTCGGCCCCGACGATGAAGGCGTCCTTGCCCCCGCACTCGGCTACCAGCGGCGTCAGGTTCTCGGCGCAGGCGGCCATCACCTTCCTGGCGGTTGCGGCCGAGCCGGTGAAAGCGATCTTGTTGACGCCGCTGCGGGCCAGGTGCGCGCCGGTCTGGCCCATCCCGGTGATGAGCTGCAGGACCGGCTGCTCGGGCACCACGTCGGCGAAGGAACTGACCAGCCAGGCGCCAACGGCGGGCGTTAGCTCGCTCGGCTTGAACACCACGGCGTTCCCGGCGGCCAGCGCGTAGGCGAGGGAGCCCATCGGGGTGAATACCGGGTAGTTCCACGGGCCGATGACGCCCACCACCCCGAGCGGCTGGTACTCCAGTGTTGCGGCGTGATTCAGCGCGACCAGCCCGCTGCGAACCCGGCGGCGCCGGAGCACCCGGCGCGCGTTCCGAGCGGCCCAGTCGATGTGCACGATGGCCAGCAGGATCTCGAGCTGGGCATCGGCTACGGGCTTTCCGGTCTCGGTGTGCACGAGCTCGGCCAGGCGGCCGAGATATCTGGTCAGGTACGACTTCCAGGCCAGCAGCCGCTGCCGGCGGCCGTCCCAGCCGAGGCCGGCCCACCACAGCCCGGCCTCGCGCGCTCGTTCGACGGCGGCCGCCACGTCCTGCTCACCGAAGACGGGATATGTCCCGATGACCTCGTCTGTCGCCGGATTGAGCGAGTGAAAGACCTCAGTCGACCGGACGAGCGGGTAACCGCCAATCGTCGCCGTCATGGGCTGCACCGCCGTTCTGCGCTGTTTTGCTACGTGATTGTATGCCTGGGCCGCGGTCCTGACGGCCGGCAAAGCCCCTGCCGGGCTGAATCGGTAGCGTCGGCTTCGTTGTCCATCATCTCGCTGCCCCGGAGCCTTGTCGTGACCGAGCCCGCTGCGCCCGCCGCATCCGAGGCCGACCGCCGCTGGCTGCTCGAGGCCGTCAGCCTGTCCCGCCGGTGCCCACCGTCGCAGGCGGCCTATTCGGTCGGCGCATTGCTGGTCGCGGCCGATGGCAGCGTCCTGTCGACCGGGTACTCGCGGGAGACCGCGCCGGACGATCACGCCGAGGAGGTCGCGCTGGCCAGGCACGGCCTGCCTGACCCGAAAGTGACCGCGCCTCAGCTCGCCGCAGTCACCCTCTACAGCTCGCTCGAGCCGTGCGCGTTCCGCGCGTCCCGGCCGGTCCCGTGCGCTGACCTGATCATCGCCAGCGGCATTTGCCGGGTCGTGATCGCGTGGACCGAGCCGCCCGTGCTCGCGCCGGGTGGCGGGGCCGGCCGGCTGCGCGCGGCCGGTGTCGAGGTGATCGAGGTACCCGAGCTGGCCGCTGCAGCGCGCGAGGTCAACGCGCACATTCTGGCTGCTAGTGGGCCTCAGGGGCGGGATTAACCCGGTGGTACATCACATGGGGCCGCAGCGGGTCACCAGCAGGAATCCGCGGGTGGTCGAACCGGAATGCTTCGGTGAGGCCGATCCGGCGCATGACCGCTTGCGACGGCTCATTGATCACCGACGTGAACGAGCAGATCTCGGCGAGGCCGACCCGGTTGAAGGCGACGTCGATCGCCGCTGTTGCAGCTTCAGTGGCGTAGCCCTGGTGCCAGGCGTGCCGGGCCAGCCGCCAGCCGATTTCCACGGCCGCGGTACCCGGCACGTCATCGGGCTTGGGGTTCAGCCCGGTTAACCCGATGAACTGCCCGGTTGCGATCACCTCGAGGGCCCACAGCCCGTAGCCCTGCAGGTCGAAGCGAGCCTCGATCACGTCCACGAAGGCGTCACTGGCGGCCCGGTCGAGTGTGGCCGGGAAGTACCGCATCGTCTCCGAGTCGGCGTTCAGGGCGGCGAACGGACCGCGGTCGGCGTCGCGCCACCGGCGCATCAGCAACCGTGCTGTCCGGATCGTGTCGAATCGCATGGTCATGGTTTTCAGAACAGCCGGAGCGCGCCGTCGTCGGTGCCGCGCATCGACTCGTAGTCCAGCGTGACGCACCGGATGCCGCGGTCTTCAGCCAGCACGCGGGCCTGCGGACGGATCTCCTGGGCGGCGAAGACGCCGCGGACCGGAGACAGTAGCGGGTCCCGGTTGAGCAGCTCCAGGTACCGGGTGAGCTGCTCGACGCCGTCGATCTCCCCGCGGCGCTTGACCTCCACCGCCACGCTGACACCAGCCGAATCGCGGCACATGAGGTCGACGGGGCCGATCGCGGTAGGGAACTCGCGCCGAACCAGCCGCCAGCCCGCCCCGAGCACCTCGAGCTGGACAGCCAGCAGCTCCTGCAGGTGCGACTCGACGCCGTCCTTCACCAGGCCGGGGTCGGCGCCGAGGTCGACCGTCGAGTCGCTCATGACCTCGGTGATCTCGATGGTCAGCGTCTCCCCGGACTTGCCGGTGACGACCCAGCGGCCGGGCTCCTCAGCGAGCCGGCAGGGCGGCGACATCCAGTTCAGCGGCTTGTACGAGCCGGTGTCGCTGTGTATCGAGACGCTGCCGTCAGCCTTGACCATGATGACCCTGGAGGCGAGCGGGAGGTGTGCGGAAAGTCGGCCCGCGTAGTCCACGCTGCACCTAGCTATCACGAGCCGCACGAGAAGCACTATAGGCAGTGCCGCTTTTACGCGCGCAGATTGCCGATCAGGTGACGCCCGGCGGGCGGCCTTGTATATGCGCGCCGCATGGCAGCGAT
>DASQIW010000044.1:0-14342 GCA_035631375.1 Streptosporangiaceae bacterium | reverse complement strand
ACCAGTGGCCTCTTCCGTGTCAGGGAAGCGCTCTCCCGCTGAGCTAACCGCCCATCGAGGCGGAAGCGGGAATCGAACCCGCGTACAGGGCTTTGCAGGCCCTTGCCTAAGCCACTCGGCCATTCCGCCACAGGCCGACCCATTCGAGTCGGGCCGGTGCCGAAGAGCCGAGCTGACCGTCAGCGCGCGAGACGGCTTCCGGCACCTCGGAGCGGACGACGGGATTCGAACCCGCGACCCTCACCTTGGCAAGGTGATGCTCTACCAACTGAGCCACGTCCGCATGCCCTCCCGGCGCCCGCGCTGGGCACGCCAGCGTTCCGGGGTGCGTTCAGAAACTGTAGCCGATCCTGACCGGCGGGCAAACTCGCATACCCGGATAGGCCGCCACGCAGCGCCGCTCAGCTGCCTGCGGCCAGCGCGTGCGCTAGCGTCAGAACCGTGCCGGTGTGGATCAACGGGGAACTGCTTCCCGACAGCGAGGCCAGGATCTCGGTCTTCGACCACGGGCTGGTGGTCGGCGACGGGGTTTTCGAGACCGTCAAGGTAGCAAGTGGCCAGCCGTTCGCGCTGACCCGTCATCTGGCCAGGCTGTCAGCCTCCGCCGTCGGCCTCGGCCTGCCCGCCCCGGACCTCGACCAGATCAGCTCGGGCGTGGCGGCGGTGGTCGGAGCGTACCCGGGGATAGCGCTGGCGAGGCTTCGCATAACCGTCACCGCGGGCCTTGCGCCGCTTGGATCGGAACGGGGTAATTCGTCCCTCACGGCCGTCATCGCGCTCGCAGAGCAGCGTCCGCCTACGGACGTCGTCGACGTTGCGGTCGTGCCCTGGACGCGAAACGAGCGCGGGGCGGTGACCGGTCTCAAGACGATCTCGTATGCCGAGAACGTGCGCGCCCTGGCCTACGCGGCCGAGCGCGGCGCCGCCGAGGCGATCTTCGCCAATACGGCCGGGAACCTGTGCGAGGGGACCGGCACCAATATCTTCGTCGTCCGGGGTGGCCGGCTGGTGACGCCGCCGCTTCCGGCGGGCTGCCTGGCGGGAGTGACCAGGGCGCTGGTTATCGAGTGGGCCGGAGTGGCCGAGGAAGACGTGCCCATCGGGGCGCTCGCAGCCGCCGATGAAGCATTCCTAACCGGGACAACCAGGGACGTGCAGCCGATCCGGAAGGTAAATGGCTCCTTGCTCCCGGTGGCCCCGGGCCCGGTGACCCGGAAGGTAGCGGACGCTTTTGGCATGCGGGCGGCTGAATCGCCCGATCCATGAAATGGCCATGCCTGTGCAGGCATGGCCATATTCACTACCCGATTGGGTCATGCTCGCCAGAGCAGTTCGTCCAGTTCGCCGTCCACGTCGACGTACTCGCTCTCGTGGCCGGGCGCGATGACCTCGTAGGTCCGGGTAAGGAACGCAGCGGTGGAGTCACGGGGGGCTTCGAACTGGGCCTCGCCGAAGGGTGACGACAGCGCGATGTTGAGCACTTCATCCTCGCCGTCATCGCCGGGCCACACCTGGACATCGCCCTCACCCGCAGGGCCTTCAAGTCCGACAGCCAGCAGGTCGCGGGCAAAGATCCACTCGACCGGCTCATCAGTCCCGACGTGGAACGCCATGCGGATCGCATACGGGTCCTCGGCACTGTAGTAGAGGCTCGCCACGAGAGGGACAGCTCCGTGGTCGGGAACCACCAGGTTCAGGCCGAGTTCGGCGGACACGGTCACACTGCTGTTCATCATCGGGTCAGACCTTTGCCTTGTCGTGTCCCGGATTGCCGGGCTTCACATATTGGTGCGCGGTTGCCCTGTCACATAGGACATCGCGTGTCCCGCGGAATTGGTTTCGCGGGATCTTGATTCCGCGAAAGAAGTCGCTCGTAACCTCGGGCACCGGTCAACAAACCGGCTACGACGTGGTCAAACGCTTCTCGCAATAAAACACCGATTTAGACGCAGGATCATCCCGGCGGGTAACAGGCATCAGTTGTGACCTTCGTCTCAGGAGGGGTGGGGAAGGCCGGTTGGAGCACCGTGCTGTAACCGAAGGATACTTAGGCCAGGAGAGCCGTGCTGCTTTCACCGAGAAATAGCCAGTCTGTCCAGCTGAGAGCGCTATGACGCAGGTAATTAGATAAATAAATATGTCCGGACTTTGTATGCTTTCTTGTTCATCCGGACCCACCGTCTGGGTCGTCCCACCGGCGGGTGACGTGGGCTGCCAGCGCTCGGCCCATGTCCGGGCGCGCCGGGCGCGCGAGCGCGACCTGGCGGCCGCGTTTGGCGCTCCGGCCGACCGCTGTCATGCGCTACGCTGAGATCGCTCTGCGGCCATATGACCTAGTGAGCGCGCGTCAGCCGCGGTTACGTCGGCGAGCGGGCGCGCCGCGGGGCAACGGATCTCAGGGCGATTGGCTCAGCGGGAGAGCGCCTCGTTCACACCGAGGAGGTCACTGGTTCGATCCCAGTATCGCCCACCCTGGCTTCGTAGATCAGCCCCGGATTTCTGCCGGGGCTGACGCGTGTCGCGTGCGAGCTGGTACCGCTGCGCCGTCGTCGAGTGCGGCTGAAGCACCCGCGGGGGCATGCGTTCCTGCTGGCCCTTACGGATCGTTTACGTGGTCCGGTGCTTTCCTGGCGCCGGCCCGGGTACGCCGAGTAACGCTTAGTAACTAGACTGGCCGGCGCAGCTACGGGGAGTGACGAGCGGGCTGCATTGGTGGCGCCACGTAACGGGGGTTCGGGTGTTCGGAGTGAAGCGGCCCGCGCAGCAGCCCGGTGACGATCGATCCGAGGCGAGCGATTCAGTCGGGTCCAGTCCGAACGGGTCCAGTCCGAACGAGACCAGCGCGAACGGCGCCAGCCCGACCGACGGCGAGCCCGCTGGCGCTCCGGCGGCAGCTGCGGACCCTGGCACTCAGCCCGCCAGCTCGGGCACTCAGCCACCGGGGTCCGGCGATGAATCGCCCGTACTCGGAAGCAGCCCGCGCGGGCCTAGCGTCAGGCTTATCGCGCTGGGCACGGCGGCCGCGTGCGCCATCACGGCCGGCGTGGTATTCGCGGTGACACAGTCAACGACCACCCAGCCGGGCAAGGCCGGGTCCGGGCAGGGCGCCCACGCCGCTGGCCCGATCCATCTCACAGCGATCTCGCCCGCCAGCCAGACGACCGGAGTCGACGGGGCCAATCCGATCGTCGTGACCTTCTCGGACGGCATGTCGCCGAGTTCGCCGAAGCCGAAGATCACCCCGAGCGTGCCAGGGAGCTGGACGGCGGAGGGCGACTCGCTGATCTTCGCGCCGTCGACTGCATTCCAGCCATCCACGAAGGTGACCGTCAGCGTTCCGGCCGGGCCGTCGGGCGTCCGCTCGGCCAACGGCGGGCTGCTGACCTCGGGGGTGACGTCGAGTTTCACCACCGGTACCTACAGCCAGGCAGGGCTAGCTGTGCTCCTGGCGCAGCAGGGCTACCTGCCCCTGACGTGGGGACCCGAGCGTGTCGGCATCGCCCTGGCGGGACAGCAGGCGGAGGATCCAGCTGCCGAGACGCCGCAGGGCCTCGCGTACGACCCGCCGCTGGGGACCTTCACCTGGGACAGCGGCTATCCGTCCACGCTGCACGACCAGTGGTCGCCTGATCAGGCCAACCCGTTGCTGGCCGGTGCGGTCATGGCGTTCCAGTCAGAGCACAACATGACGCTCGACGGCAATGTGACGCCGCAGCTATGGAAGGCCTTGTTCGTGGCGCAGCAGCGCGGCGAGCGGAACGCCAACGGCTATACCTACGCCATCGCCAGCAAGGGATCGCCCGAGCAGCTGACGATCTGGCACAACGGCGCAATGGTGCAGCAGAGCCTCGCCAATACCGGCATCCCTGTGTCCCCGACCGTCGATGGCACCTTCCCTGTATACGAGCGGTTCCGCAACACGATCATGAGCGGCACCAACCCGGACGGCAGTCACTACTCAGATCCGGTGCAGTACGTCGCCTACTTCAATGGCGGCGACGCGGTCCACTACTTCCCTCGCGGTTCCTATGGATCGCCGCAGAGCCTCGGCTGCGTGGAGCTCGACTACTCCGACGCCCAGCACGCCTATCCTTATCTGACCTACGGCAGCCTGGTCACCGTCGTGAGCTAGTGGACTCATAGGAGTCCCGCTGGCCCAATGAGGCCAGATACGCTGTCCCTGTTTCATACCCTCGGTACGGGCCTGAACCTGTATCCGATTCTTTACCGTTCTCACGGCGAGATGTCAGGGTCTGCATCTAAAGTCACTGGCACGGGTCCCCTGCGTGTCAGGCGTCGACCCTGGGGTGACCGCACGCCGTCAGCAGCGGAGCGGGGGACTGGTTACGAGGGAGACTCCTGTGTCCACACTGACGAGTGCGCGCGGGCGGATCGTCGCCATCACCGGCGCGATCGTGCTCGTGCTCGCCGCCGGTGTCTGGGTCGCTTTGACGCGGGGTCCTGCGCAACCAGCAGCCGCGGCCGCCGGGCCGGGACCGAGCGCATCCGCGCAGCCCTCGGTCAGCCCGCTCGTGCTGCTATCGGCGACGCCGGCGAGCGGTGCCACGGGGGTCAGCGGATTCCCTGACATCGCGATCACGTTCTCAGCCCCGGTCGCTGCCGACTCGCCGCTGCCGACCATCACGCCCAGCGTGGCGGGAAGCTGGCAGGGCACCGGCACGGACGTGCTCCATTTCGTGCCCACTGCGGCCTTCAGCCAGCGCACGCACGTGACCGTCAGCGTGCCAGGCGGGCCGCAGGGCGTCCGGACTGCCGACGGCGGCCTGCTGGGCAGCACCGCGCGGATCAGCTTCGAAACCGGGGCCTACCAGCCAGCTCGTCTCCCCGAGCTGCTGGCCCAGCTCGGCTATCTGCCGCTCACCTGGACGGCAGCGGCCAGCGCGACGGTGCCCACGCCGGGCGACGTGCTCGGTCAGATAGCGGCTGCGTACGACCCGCCAGTGGGCTCGTTCAGCTGGCAGGCGGGTTATCCGTCCGAGCTGCAGAACTTCTGGGACAACGGCGCGCCGAACAGCATGATCATGAAGGGCGCGGTCATAGCGTTCGAGAATGACCACGGGCTCGGCATGGATGGGGTGGCCGGGCCGCAGGTCTGGGCAGCGCTACTCAGCGCGGCGGCGTCCGGGCACAGCAACCAGAACGGCTACACCTACGCGATCGCGAGCGAGGCCAACCCGGAAACGCTGACGATCTGGCACAACGGGCAGCAGGTGCTGCACTTCCTGGCTAACACCGGGATCCAGGCGGCTCCGACAACCATCGGCACAGCGCCCGTCTACCTGCGGTACAGGAACCAGATCATGCGCGGCACCAACCCCGACGGCACCAAGTACGCCGACCCGGTGCAGTTCGTGGCCTACTTCCGGTCGGGCGAGGCCGTGCACTACTTCCCGCGGGGCAGCTACGGGTCGCCGCAGAGCCTGGGCTGCGTCGAGCTGGACCTGTCCGACGCCGCGCAGGCGTGGCCGTACCTCACCTACGGCAGCCTGGTTACCGTGAACGCCGGTGCCCTGACCCCGCCGGGCAGCCCAGCGGCCTAGCCGGGTCAGCACCTTCGGGCAGGTGGCCGCGACGCCGGCCTCCCGCCGCCGATAGCATCAAGGCCTCGGGGTGATCGGGCCCTGGGGATCATGCCCGCCCCGCGGCGCCGCGCCGCCTGGGCCAGCCGAGGCGGGCCCTGGGCCACACCAGGAGGAGCCTGCCGTGCCTGCCGGAAAGCTGCACATCACCCTCGCCGGAAGCGAGCACGTGGTGGAAGAAGGCACGACGGCCGGGGAGGCACTAGCTGCCAGTGAGCCCGCCGACAGCCCGGTTGCTGCCAGGGTCAATGGCGAGCTGCGCGACCTGTCGTCCCGGCTGAGCGAGGGTGACCTCATCGAGCCGGTCACGCTCGATTCGGCAGACGGCCTGAACATCCTGCGCCACTCCAGCGCGCACGTCATGGCGCAGGCCGTCCAGGACCTGTTCCCGCAGGCGAAGCTCGGCATCGGGCCGCCGATCGAGAACGGCTTCTACTACGACTTCGACGTGCCGCAGGCGTTCGGCCCGGACGACCTCAAGGCCATCGAGCAGAAGATGCGCCAGATCGTCAGGCAGGGCCAGCGCTTCAGCCGCCGCGTCGTGAGCGACGCCGAGGCCCGGCATGAGCTATCCGGTGAGCCCTACAAGCTCGAGCTCATTGGCCTGAAGAGCGGCACCAACACGACCGGCCCCGGCGGCGACGCCGCGCTCGGTGACTCGGGTGAATCGGTCGAGGTCGGCGGTGCCGAGCTGACCATCTACGACAACCTCGACCCGGGCACCGGCGAGGTGCATTGGAAGGACCTGTGCCGCGGCCCGCACCTGCCGACGACGAAAGACATCCCGGCCTTCAAGCTGATGCGGACGGGCGGCGCCTACTGGCGCGGCAGTGAAAAGAACCCGCAGCTGCAGCGGATCTACGGGACCGCCTGGCCGTCCCGCGAAGCCCAGGATGACTACCTGAGGCTGCTGGAGGAGGCCGAGAAGCGGGATCACCGCAAGCTCGGCGCCGAGCTCGACCTGTTCTCGTTCCCGACTGAGCTTGGCAGCGGGCTGCCGGTCTTCCACCCCAAGGGCGGCATCATCCGCAAGGCCCTGGAGGACTACTCCCGCCACCGTCACGAACAAGCGGGCTACGAGTTCGTCTACACGCCGCACATCACCAAGTCCAACCTGTTCGAGACCTCCGGGCACCTGGACTGGTACGCGGACGGCATGTATCCGCCCATGGAAATGGAGGGCGCGAAGTACTACCCCAAGCCGATGAACTGTCCGATGCACATCCTGATCTACGCATCGCGCGGCAGGTCCTACCGGGAGCTGCCGCTGCGGCTGTTTGAGTTCGGCACCGTGTACCGGTTCGAAAAGTCCGGCGTCGTGCACGGCCTCACTCGGGCCCGCGGCTTCACCCAGGACGACTCGCACATCTTCTGCACGCCTGAGCAACTGCAGGGCGAGCTGGCCAGCCTGCTGGACTTCGTCGTCGGCCTGCTGCGCGATTACGGGCTGACCGAGTTCGAGGCAGAGCTGTCCACCAGGCCAGAGAAGTTCGTCGGCGAGATCGCCGAGTGGGACAAGGCCGAGGCGGCGCTCAAGTACGCGCTCGACAAGTCGGGCCTGAAGTACATCATCGCCGAAGGCGAGGGCGCTTTTTACGCGCCCAAGATCGACGTGCACGTCAAGGACGCGATCGGCCGCCGCTGGCAGCTGTCGACGCTGCAGGTCGACTTCCAGGAGCCGGGCCGGTTCGGGATCGAGTACCAGGCGGCCGACGGCAGCCGGCAGCGGCCGTACATGATCCACCGGGCGCTGTTCGGCTCGATCGAACGGTTCTTCGGCATCCTGGTCGAGCACTACGCCGGTGCGTTCCCGCCGTGGCTTGCCCCGGTTCAGGCGGTCGGCATTCCCGTCTCCGACCAGCACGTCGGCTATCTCGAGCAGGTCGCCACGCGGCTGCGTGAGCACGGCATCCGGGTTGAAGTCGACGCGAGCTCCGACCGGATGCAGAAGAAGATCCGGACCGCACAGCGGCAGAAGGTGCCGTACATGCTGATCGCCGGCGATGACGACGTGGCGGCCGAAGCGGTGTCGTTCCGCTACCGCAGTGGCGAGCAGAAGAACGGCGTGCCGATCCCCGACGCGATCGCCGAGATCACCGGGGCCGTGGCGAGCCGGGCCCAGGTCTGACGCCGGTGGCGGATCAGGTACCCGCGCCTGCTGGGCTCGACCCGGAGCAGCCTGCCTCCCCCGTCCGCCGTGACACCGTCGTGGACGTACCGGACGAGATTGCCCCGGACGGCTTCCTGCGGCTGTGGATGCCGCACCGGCTCGCCTACATCAAGGGTGAGAACAAGCCGGCCGACGGCGGCGCCACGCTGTGCCCGTTCTGCGAAATCCCGAAGATGTCCGATGCCGACGGGCTGATCGTTGCCCGCGGCGACCAGGTCTATACGGTGCTCAACCTGTACCCGTACAACAGCGGCCACCTCATGGTCGTGCCGTACCGGCACGTCGCCGACTACACCGACCTCACCGAGACCGAGACGGCCGAGCTTTCCGACTTCACCAAGCGGTCGATGACCGCGCTGCGCGACGCCTCGCAGGCGCAGGGCTTCAACATCGGCATGAACATGGGCCATGTTGCGGGCGCGGGCATCGCCGCGCACCTGCATCAGCACGTGGTGCCGCGGTGGGGCGGCGACGCCAACTTCATGCCCGTCGTCGGCCGCACTAAGGTCCTTCCGCAGCTCCTCGCCGACACCCGCGTGATCCTCGCAGCTGCCTGGCCGGCGGACAAAGATCAGAACCCGTAAGACTTGGGAACGGGGTCGTTGCGCCCTGCGGTCGGCCGGCACAAAAAGTAGCCGTCAAGGCACGGGAAGGTTGTCATCGGCTGGTGGCGACTGTCCCGGGACCCGAGGCCCGGCCTGCTCGGCCTGGCCCTGCTCGTTCTGCAGCTTGATGAACTCGGCGATGACGGGCGTTACCTCTCGCGCACTGAACTCCAGTACTTCGATGCGGCCGTCTCTGCCGCGGACGGGCGTGACCGCGGACGACCAGTAACGCTCCTGGAAGACACCGGGCCTAGCCGGGTCTTCAATGTCGTAACGGGTAAGCGACAGGGTCTCGTGCCGCCCGGAAGCCTGGGCCTCCTCCAGCGCGGTCCAGTGCGCGTGGCCACCCTGTTCGGGCGGCATCTTCGGGGCCACCGCGAAGATGTTCCGGCCGACCAGTTCCTCCAGCGGGTGACCGACCACGGCCAGGAACTCGTCGTTGGCATCAATAATTTCGAGGTCGGCTGTCAGGAGCGCCATCGCCGTTGGATGAACCCTGAAAATCCTGTAGAAGTCGATCTCCTCCGCGAGCATGCTCAGCCTCCCCCCGATCAGCGTCACTGGCTGAGCCGCGTCTTCTCCAAGGCGTGCCTCCCTCTCACGCTCGCACCTCGGCCCGCCCAGGTCCACCAGGGCAAAAGGGATAGTCCTCGCATCAGCCCAGCGGCCTGGTCCCTGCTAGTGAGCGTGCTTCGCTAGTGCCCGGCCTACCGAGGGAGCTCGTCGTGGGTGGCAGGTTACTGCTCGCAATGGAGGCACGCTCGGCGTCGGTCAGCCCCGCCGCTGCCAGGATCTTCTGCACCACGGGGCCCTTGAGCTGTCCGCACTCGTCGATGTCGGCGGCGCGGGCACCTGCGAGCCTCTTGACGGCGGCGTACTCGTCCCGAAGGGCCGCGTCGGCGCGGAGCACAGCCCGCAGACCCCGGTGGTTACGCAGCGACAGGCAGCCATCCACGATCACGTAGGTGTTCGCCCCGGCGAGCCGCGCCGGTTCCCTGAACGCCCAGCCCTCGGGGATGCCCAGCTCGCCCAGCGGCGCGAATCCAAGTGAGACCAGGCCGCGTCGTACTCCACCACGACGATCACTGGGAAACTGTAAGGCCCAGTCGGGCGCGACCGAATCGCGTTGCATGCCTCATATCGAGCCGCTGCGACAGCCGCGAGGCTGGTGTCGCATGGGCCCGAGGCAGCCTTTTACGTGTGGCTGGCCTCGGCGTCCATGCGGCACCAGCCCTTTCGCAGCCCGTTCCCTGGTCTAAGAGCCTTTCTCGGCCTTGGCGAACGTCTCCGCGAGGTGGGAGGGCAGCGGCTCGTAGCGGAGGTAGTTGCGCGTGAACGAGCCCATGCCGTGCGACATTGAGCGAAGGTCGATGGCGTACCGGATGATCTCGGTCTGGGGGACCTCGGCCTTGACCAGGGTGCGGCCGCCGGCCACTGGCTCGGTGCCGAGGACGCGGCCGCGGCGCGACGACAGGTCGGACATGACCGCACCGACGTAGTCGTCGGGGATCAGGACCGAGAGCTCGTCGACCGGTTCGAGCAGCTGCACCTGCGCCTTGGCGGCGGCGTCCTTGAGCGCTGCCCGGCCTGCCTTCTGGAAGGCCATGTCCGAGGAGTCGACCGAGTGCGCCTTGCCATCGAACAGCGTGACTCTGATGTCGACCATCGGGTAGCCCGCCAGAACGCCCTGCTCCATTTGCGCTTTAACGCCCTTCTCTACCGACGGGATGAACTGCCGGGGCACGACGCCGCCGACGATCTTGTCGACGAATTCGAAGCCGCCCCCGGATCCCAGCGGCTCGACCTCGACACTGCAGATCCCGTACTCGCCGTGTCCGCCGGATTGCTTGACGTTCCGGCCGAGGCCCTGTGCCTTGCCGGCCACCGTCTCCCGCAGCGGCACCCGCAGGTCAACCTTCTCGACGGCCACCCCGTAACGGTTCGACAGCCGGTCGAGCGCCAGGTCGGAATGCGCCTCGCCCATGCACCACAGGACGAGCTGGTGGGTCTCGGCGTTGTTTTCCAGCCGCAGCGTCGGGTCCTCGGCGACGAGCCGGGCCAGCGCCTGAGACATCTTGTCCTCGTCGGCCTTGGACTTCGCTGTGATCGCGACGGGCAGCAACGGCTCCGGCATTGACCAGGGCTCCATCAGCAGCGGCTTGTCCTTGTCGGACAGCGTGTCGCCCGTTTCGGCCGTGACGAGCTTCGCGACCGCGCAGATGTCACCGGCCGGGCAGCTGGCGACCGGGCGCTGCTGCTTGCCGAGCGGTGAGGTGATCGCGCCGACGCGCTCGTCCTCGTCGTGGTCGGCGTGACCGCTCGCAGCGCGGCCGTGACCAGACACGTGCACGACGGCGTCCGGCCGGAGCGTGCCGGAGAACACCCTGACGAGGCTCACCCGGCCGACGTACGGGTCGGATGTCGTCTTGACGACCTCGGCCAGCAGCGGCCCGTCCGGGTCGGTCCGCAGGTTGGCAACCGGCTTGCCGTCCGGGGTTGTCACGGTCGGCAACGGGTGCTCGGTCGGCGGCGGGAACGCCTGGGTGATGACCTCGATGACTTCCGCCATGCCGATGTGATGGGGCGACGACGACGCGAGGACCGGGAAGAAGCTGCCCCGGGCTACCGCCGTCTCCAGGTCCGCGATGAGGCCCTTGACGTCCAGGTCGGCGCCGGACAGGTAGGAGTCCATCAGCGTCTCGTCTTCGCTCTCCTGGATGATCGCCTCGATCAGGGCGCCGCGAGCCTCGGCGACGCGGTCGGCCTCGTCCGCCGGTATGTCGGCGTCCGTCCTGGTGCCACCGGAGTAGTCGTAGAACCGCTGCGAGAGCAGGCCGATCAGGCCCTGCACCCCGCCCTGGCCGTCGGTGACGGGCAGGTACAGCGGCGCCACCGATTCGCCGAACGCAGCGCGGCAGGCATCCAGCGCCTCAGCGAAGTCGCCGCGCTGGTGATCGATCTTGGTGATGACGACGGCGCGGGGAGTGCCGGCTGCTGCGCACTCCTCCCAGAGCATCCGGGTGAGGCCGTCCACGCCGTCGGCGGCCGACACGGTGAAGAGGGCCGCGTCCGCGGCGCGCAGGCCAGCCCGCAGGTCGCCGGTGAAATCGGCATAGCCCGGCGTGTCCAGGAGGTTGACCTTCACGCCCTCGTGAGTGAAGGGCACCAGGGTCAGGTTGACCGAGCGCTGCTGCCTGATCTCGACCTCATCGAAGTCGCTGGCCGTGCTGCCGTCCTCGACCCGGCCCTCGCGCTGGATAGTTCCGGTCGAGACGAGGAGCGCCTCGGCTAGCGTTGTCTTCCCTGCTCCTGAGTGGCCGACCAGCACCACGTTGCGTACGCTGTCGGGCTGGCCGGCCGCTGATGTCCGGCCGGCGGCTCCCGCACTGTGTGACTTCTCCGCCATCGGTATCGCCTCCTGAAGCGCCTGAGATTGCTTCCTACCCGGTCCCGCCCTGCTTGTAGTAGCCGTGTCGTCCACTGCCGCACGCCCAGCCTTTACCTGCTGGTCAGAGATCACAACCCCGGGTGTCCTGATTCCGGCCGGCTAGCGCCCCTTGCGCTGCAGAGCAATCCGGTGAACCCGGCGAAATCGGACAGAAAGTGACAGTGTGGGGTCGGTTGCACCAGCTGGCGGTTGTCGAGAAATCAGGGTCGGCAGACTGGGCGGCGCAGGCATCCCGGCGGCACGCTGGCCGCGTGAGCCTCGGCCGCCAGTAGGATCAAGCCGCCATGCTCAAAGTCCTGCGGCCGGCGATCGCCCGCGTCCTGACACCGGCTGGCCAGCTGCTGGCCCGCACGCCGGTGACTCCGAACGCGCTCACGATCATCGGCACGATCGGCATGTCGGCGGGAGCGCTCACGCTGTTCCCGACCGGGCATCTGTTCGCGGGCGTGATGGTCTGCACCGGTTTCGTCCTGACCGACATGCTCGATGGGACCCTGGCCCGGATCAAGGGCACGACCGGCAAGTTCGGGGCGTTCCTCGACTCGACCATGGATCGCATCGCCGACGCTGCCGTGTTCGTCGGCCTGGCCATCTGGTTCTTGCGCGGCGGTCACGACAACGTGCTGGCCGGAGTTGCGGTGTTCTGCCTGGTCGCTGGTGCGATGGTGTCGTACGCCAAGGCGCGCGCCGAGAGCCTCGGCCTGACGTGCGACGTCGGGTTCGCCGAGCGGACCGAGAGGCTGCTGATCGCGCTGGTGTCGACAGGCCTGGCCGGGCTCGGAGTGCCCTATGTGCTGCCGATCGGGCTGTGGTTCCTGGCCGCCGCGAGCGCTTTCACCTTCGGGCAGCGGGTGCATGCGGCGTGGCGGTCCGCAAGGGATCTCGCGGCCGCGGATGGCGATGCGCCGACCGGTTCGGCCACGGCGGCTGGCGACGACTCCGGTGTCGCTGGTCCGGTGGCGGAGCATCAGGACGTACGGCCCGGGGGTTAGCGCGGTGCCAGGCGTCAAGGACCGCATCATCGACGCCAGTTACGCGGCCGGCTGGCGCCTCGTCTGCCGTCTGCCCGAGTCGTGGGCGCAGCGCGCATTCGGTCTCGGCGCCGAGGTCGCGTGGCGACGTCAGGGCCCGAGGGTGCAGGTGCTCGAGGCCAACCTGGTCCGGGTGCTCGGGCCGGGAGTCGACGGCAAGACGCTGCGAGCAGCCTCTCGCGAGGTGCTGCGCCGCTATGCGCGGTACTGGCTGGAGATATTCCGGCTGCCGGTGATGCCCGTGGACCGGCTGGCGGGCGGCATTAACGACCCGGCCGGACAGGTTAAGATGATCTTCGACATCATGGCGAGTGGGCGCGGAGTCGTCGTCGCGCTGCCGCATATGGGTAACTGGGACCAGGCTGCCGCGTGGTTCATCGCCCACGGTGCGGGGTCGCTCACCACCGTGATGGAGCGGCTCAAGCCCGAGGCTGTCTACGAGCGGTTCGTTACGTTCCGTGAAGGTCTAGGCATGGAAGTGCTACCTGCGAGCGGGGGCACGCGGCCGTTCGGGATACTGGCACAGCGACTGCGGGCAGGAAAATTCGTAGCCCTGCCCTGCGACCGGGATGTCACTGGCAGCGGCATCGAGGTGGAGTTTTTTGGCGAGAGGGCGAAGATGATGGCCGGGCCCGCGGCTCTTGCCGTGCGCACGGACGCTGCTCTCGTGCCAGCCGTGCTGTGGTTCGCCGACGACGGCCGGTGCGGGGTGAAGTTCGGCGCGGAAATCGCTCGGCCCGCCGCAAGCACCCGGGCGGAGCAGGTCGCGGCGATGATGCAGGAAGTCGCGGACTTCTTCGAGCGAGGGATCAGGGAGCACCCGTACGACTGGCTGATGCTGCAGAAAGTGTTCGTCGCTGATCTCGACCCGGATCGGCAGGCCAGAGCCGCAGCGCAGGCGCTCGGCAACGGTCAGCCGCCAGGTACAGGTGCCGTATGGCCGGGACCAGAGAGTCGGTGAGGGCGCCATGAGGATCGGCATGGTCTGCCCGTACACGTGGGAGGTGCCCGGCGGCGTCCGGGAGCACGTGAGCGGTCTGGCCGAGGCGCTCCTGGAACTCGGTCACCAGGTATCTGTCATCGCGCCTGCTGACGACGACGCCGTGCTGCCGCCCTACGTCGTTCCGGCGGGCCGGGCGGTGCCGGTGCCCTACAACGGGTCGGTGGCCCGGCTGTCATTCGGCTTCCTGTCTGCCAGCCGGGTCCGCCGCTGGCTGAAGGACGGCGACTTCGACGTGCTGCACGTGCACGAGCCCGCTGCGCCGAGCCTCTCGCTGCTGGCCTGCTGGGTGGCCGACGGCCCCATCGTGGCGACCATGCACGCGGCGATGCCGCGATCGCGGGTGCTGCACGCTGCCGGTCCGATCCTCGCCTCCGCGCTCGAGAAGATCAGCGGCCGGATCGCGGTCGCCGAGGCGGCCCGCAGCACCCTGGTGGAGCACATGGGCGGCGACGCCGTGCTCATCCCCAACGGCGTGAACGTGCGCC
>DASQIW010000043.1:0-17153 GCA_035631375.1 Streptosporangiaceae bacterium | reverse complement strand
ATCGGCGCGTTCCCGCCCGTCATGGAATCGCACGTCGAGATGGATGGCGCCTGGGCACTGTATGAGGCGTGGGTCAAGGTGCTCACGGGCGACGCCGACGTCGCGCTCGCTTACGGCTTCGGCAAGTCGTCGGCGGGGGATTTGCGGCGCGTCCTCGCGCTGCAGCTCGATCCTTATGTCGTGGCGCCGCTGTGGCCGGACTCGGTGAGCATCGCCGCGCTGCAGGCACGGCTTGGCCTCGATAAGAACCTCTGGACGGAACGGGCAATGGCGCAAGTCGCGGTCGCGTCCCGGGCCGCAGCCGTCTCGAACCCCAGGGCCCAGCTGTCGGGGTCCGCCGATGTCGACGAGCTGCTCGCCGCGCCGTATGTGGCCGACCCGCTGCGAGCGCACGACTGCGCCCCGGTCACCGACGGCGCGGCTGCGGTCATCATCGCAGCCGGGAACCGGGCGCGTGAGCTGTGCGAGCGCCCGGCCTGGATCACCGGGTTCGCGCACCGGATCGACTCTGGGCAGCTCGGATCGCGTGACTTGACAGTGGCGCCGTCTGCGGCCGCGGCGGGCGCGGCGGCTAACGCTGCGGGCGTTGACGTGGCCGAGTTGCACGCGCCGTTCACGCATCAGGAGCTGATCCTCCGCGCAGCTCTCGGCCTCGGCGACGCGGTACAGATCAGCCCTTCGGGCGGGGCCCTCGCGGGTAATCCGATGTTCGCGGCCGGACTGGCCAGGATCGGGCATGCCGCGCGGGCTGTGTCCTCGGGTGGAGCCGACCGCTCGCTCGGACACGCGACCAGCGGCCCCGCGCTGCAGCAGAACCTCGTCTGCGTGCTGGAGGCGCGATGACGGCGAACCGGGCGGCAGTGCTCGGCACTGGCCAGACTCACCACCGCAGCAAGCGGCCGGACGTGTCGATGGCCGGGCTGTGCCGGGAGGCGGTGGACCGCGCGATGGCTGACGCCGGGCTGGAACTGGCGGACATCGACGCGGTCGTGGTCGGGAAGGCGCCGGATCTGTTCGAAGGCGTCATGATGCCGGAGCTGTACCTGGCTGACGCTCTCGGCGCTGTGGGCAAGCCGCTGCTGCGGGTGCACACCGCTGGGTCGGTGGGCGGCGCGACCGGAGTCGTCGCCACCAATCTGGTGCAGGCGGGCGTGCACCGCCGGGTGCTGGCAGTGGCTTTCGAGAAGCAGTCAGAGTCCAACGCGATGTGGGCGCTGTCGATCATGCCGCCGTTCGCGATGCCGCTGCTCGCCGGGGCGGGCGGCTACTTCGCGCCGCACGTGCGCGCCTACATCCGGCGCAGTGGTTCACCGACGCATGTGGGCGCGATGGTCGCGGTCAAGGACCGGCGAAACGGCGCGAAGAATCCGTATGCGCACCTCCGGCAGCCCGACATCACGCTGGAGAAGGTGCAGGCCTCGCCGATGCTCTGGGATCCGGTCCGCTACGACGAGACGTGCCCCTCATCGGACGGCGCGTGCGCGGTCGTGATCGGCGACCAGGCCGCGGCCGAGGCATCGGCGCGGCCGGTCGCGTGGATCCGGGCGACGTCGATGCGCACCGAGCCGACGATGTTCTCCGGCAAGGACCACGTCAACCCGCGCGCCGGGGCGGATGGCGCGGCGGCGCTGTGGGCCAAGGCCGGGATCTCCCGGCCGATCGACGAGATCGACGTAGCGGAGATCTACGTGCCGTTCTCCTGGTTCGAGCCGATGTGGCTGGAGAACCTCGGGTTCGCCCCGCCGGGCGGCGGCTGGAAGCTGACCGAGTCCGGCGAGACCGAGATCGGCGGGCTAATCCCCGTGAATCCGTCCGGCGGCGTGCTGTGCTCGAATCCGATCGGGGCGTCCGGCCTGCTGCGGTTCGCCGAGTCGGCGATGCAGGTGATGGGCAGCGCTGGCGAGCATCAGGTGCCGGGTGCGCGCGTCGCGTTGGGCCACGCTTACGGCGGCGGCTCGCAGTACTTCTCCATGTGGGTTGTCGCGGACACCCCGGACTAGCCTCCGTGCGTGATAGCTAGCATCCGGATAAACCAGCAATGGCGGATCTGCGGCGGGCGTGCAGAGGTCAACCGGTGCGGCGGCCAAGAGGGTCGTGCCCCGGTGGCAGTTCAGCCAGAGTCAGCGGGGCTAGCACGTCGAACTCGTTGCCATCTGGGTCGGCCATGACCACCCAGCTGACATTGCCCTGACCGACACTGATCTGCCGGGCGCCCAGCGCCTCTAGCCTTGCGACCTCGGCGGACTGGTCAGCTGGGCGAAGGTCAAGATGGAGCCGGTTCTTGCCAGCCTTGCCCTCGGGAACCTTGAGGAACACCAGGTCGGGAACGAGGCCGTCTTCCAGGCTGCCCGCAGGCGGCTCGAGGCAGACCTGGTCCTCGTCCGCATACGTGCGTCGCCAGCCCAGCGCAGACTCCCAGAAGGTCGCGATCCTTGCCGGGTCCGCGGTGTCGATGCACAAGCACTGGATGCGTATGTCCATGTGCTGATCGTGTTGATGTGGCCGCGCACGGTCCAGCTATTTAACCGTCGGCCACCAATCGCGTTCGCTCAGCCGTAGCTGACAGGCAAGCGCTTGACGCCGTTGAGCCAGCCGGACCGCAGCCGCTGGACGTCGCCCGCCTTGGTGATGTCCGGCATGGCGTCGGCGATCGCGTTGAACATCAGGTCGATTTCCAGCCTGGCCAGGTTCGCGCCGAGACAGTAGTGCGCGCCGGTGCCGCCGAAGCCCACATGCGGGTTCGGGCTGCGCAGGACGTCGAAGCGCTCGGGATGGTCGAATGCCTCCTCGTCGAAGTTGGCTGACCGGTAGAACAGCCCGACCCGCTGGCCCTTCCCGATCGCCTGGCCGCCCAGCTCGGTGTCCCGCGTCGCCGTGCGCTGGAATGCCGTCACGGGGGTGGCCCATCGGACAATCTCGTCGACGGCGGTCTTCGGCCGCTCCGCCTTGAACACTTCCCACTGGTCTGGGTTGTCGAGGAAGGCGAGCATGCCGTGCGAGATCGCGTTCCTGGTCGTCTCGTTCCCTGCGACGGACAGCAGGATGACGAAGAAGCCGAACTCGTCCTCGGTCAGGTCGCCACCGTCGACCTGGGCGTGCACGAGCTTGGTGACGATGTCGTCGCGCGGGCAGGCGCGGCGGTCGGCGGCCATCACCATGCTGTAGCCGAGGATCTCTGCGCTGGCCGTCTCCCCATCGCCGGAGTACTCGGGGTCGTCGTAGCCGACCATCTCGTTGGACCAGGCAAATATCTTGTGCCGGTCCTCCTGGGGAACGCCGAGCAGCTCAGCGATGGCCTGCAGTGGCAGCTCGCAGGCGACGTCGGCGACGAAGTCTCCGGTACCCGTCGCGAGCGCGGTCGAGACGATCTGCGCCGCGCGCGCCGCCAGCACATCACGCAAGTTCTCGATAGCGCGCGGAGTGAAGCCGCGCGAGACGATGCCTCGCAGCTTGGTGTGCTTGGGCGGGTCGATGTTGAGCATGATCACCCGTTGCAGCTCGATCTGCTCCCTGGTGGTGCCGCGCAGGAAACGGATGATGGCGCCGTTTTCCTCGCTGGACCACGTGTCGCTGTCCCTGGACACCGCTACGACGTCGCTATGCCGGGTGACAGCCCAGAAGCCGTCATCACCGAATCCCATGTCGGTGGGCTGGGGGTTCCATCGGACCGGGGCCGCGCGGCGCAGCTCGGCCAGTTCCTCCTGGGGCACCCGGACGGCGTACAGGTCGGGATCGGTCAGGTCGAAATCCGGCGCTACCTGCGGCTGTCCCATGACTGGCCTCCGGATCTGTAACGTGTTCTAGTTGGATTGAAGCACGCGTTGCAGCCTGCCGAGAACCCCTGAAGGAGCATCCCGTGGGCACTGCGGTCATCGTCGAGGCACTCCGGACTCCGATCGGCAGACGGCGCGGGGCGCTGACCGGGCTGCATCCGGCAGAGCTGCTCGGCCACGCCCAGACCGCGCTGCTGGAGCGCGCAGGGCTTGATCCGGCCCAGGTCGAGCAGGTAGCCGGCGGCTGCGTCACTCAGGCGGGCGAGCAGGCCGGGAACGTCACTCGGACGGCATGGCTGCACGCGGGCCTGCCCCAGCAGACCGGCTGCCTGACGCTCGACGCGCAATGCGGGTCGGCGCAGCAGGCGGTCCACCTGATCGCCGGCCTGATCGCAGCGGGTGCCATTGACGTCGGCGTCGGCTGCGGGGTCGAAGCAATGAGCCGTGTCGGTCTCGGCGCAAACATTGGCACGGGCGTCGGCATGCCCAAGCCCCCCTCGTGGACGATCGACATGCCGAACCAGTTCGAGGCGGCCGAGCGGATCGCCCGGCGCCGCGGCTTTACCAGGGAGCAAATCGACGAGTTCGGCCTCGGCTCGCAGCAGAAGGCGCAGCGGGCCTGGACGGAGGGCCGGTTCGACCGGGAGGTCGCGCCGATCAAGGCGCCTGTGCTGGACGCCGAGGGCAGGCCCACCGGCGAGAGCCGGGTCGTGGACCGCGACGGCGGACTGCGGCAGACCAGCATGGAGGGTCTTGCGGCGCTGAGGCCGGTGCTCCCGGACGGGCTGCACACGGCGGGCACGTCGTCGCAGGTTTCCGACGGGGCCGCCGCGGTGCTGCTGGCGGATGAGACGCGAGCGCATGAGCTCGGCCTGCGGCCGAGGGCCAGGATCGTGGGCCAGTGCCTGATCGGTGACGAGCCGTACTACCACCTCGACGGCCCGATCGCCGCGACCGAGCGAGTGCTGAAGCGGGCCGGGATGACCATCGGCGATATTGATCTGTTCGAGGTCAACGAGGCGTTCGCGAGTGTCGTGATGTCATGGGCGAGCGTGCACGAGCCGGATCCTGCCAAGGTCAACGTCAACGGCGGCGCCATCGCGCTCGGTCATCCGGTCGGCAGCACCGGCTCGCGGCTGCTCACGACGGCGCTGCACGAGCTGGAGCGCCGGGACGCCAGCACCGCGCTGATCTCCATGTGCGCGGGCGGCGCCATGGCCACGGCGACCATCATCGAGCGGCTCTAGCGCGACGGCCGCTACGCCCGAGTCGCTGCGTCGTCGAGCTGAGCCTTAGTCAGCACGGCCAGCAGCGTCAGGCCGGCCGCGGCAAGGCTTCTCTCGCCGGGGGCGGACCTGTCGATGGCGCAGAGCACGGCCGTGACAGTGGCGCCGAGGCCCCGGAGCGCCTCGGTAGCCGCGACGACCGCGCCGCCCGTCGTGATCACGTCCTCGACCAGGGTGATCCGCTTCCCCTCCGGGTCCGGGCCCTCGGCCAGCTTGCGGGTGCCGTAGGTCTTGGCGTGCTTGCGCACGAACAATGCGGGTAGGCCGGTCCGCTGGCTGAGCGCCGTGGCGAGCGGGACCCCGCCGAGCTCGAGGCCGCCGAGCAACTGTGTGCCGGACGGCACCAGCGCGGCCATCTGGTCAGCGACGCGGCCAAGAAGCCGTGGATCGGCCTCGAAGAGGTACTTGTCGAAGTACTCATCGGTGAACTGGCCGGAACGGAGCACGAACTCGCCGCGCAGTCGGCAGCGCTCGTCGATGTCGCGCGCGAGCTGGGTCAGTTCGGATTCAGCCACCCCCTGATCATCCCAGAGTCTGGATCTTCGACCGGGCCGCTGGCGTCGCGGGCGGGCGCAGCGCGATCATGGTGTCCGTGGTCGCCACAGTCGCCGTGCTCTCCGACATCCACGGCGTCCTGCCGGCGCTCGATGCGGTCCTGGCAGAGCCCGAGGTTGCGGCCGCCGACCGCATAGTCCTCACCGGGGATATCGCCGCTGGGCCGCAGCCGGTTCAGGTTCTTGACCGGCTGCTGAGCCTCGGCGAGCGCGTGACCTGGGTACGCGGCAACGCCGACCGGGAACTCGCGGATCTCGCCGTGGGCAACGACATACCGATACCCGATGAGATCTCACCCTGGGCGGCACGCCAGCTCAGCTCCGATCACGTCAGCTTGCTCGCCGGGCTGCCGCACCCAGTGACGTGCGAGGTTGACGGGTTCGGACCGGTGCTGTTCTGCCACGGGAGTCCGCGCGATGACGCCGAGGTCGTGCTCGTTGATACCCGCTTGGAGCGGTGGGCCGAGGTGCTGGCCGGTGTCCCAGCCGAGGTGACGACTGTCGTGTGCGGGCACACCCACATGCAGTTCATGCGGCAAGCCCACGGCCGGCAGATCGTCAATCCGGGAAGCATCGGCATGCCGTATGGTCGCGTCGGGGCGCACTGGGCGCTGCTCGCGGGGGGAGCTGTCACGCTGCGCCGAACCGAGTTCGATGCCGACGCCGCATGCTCAATCGTGGCTGAGCAGTCCGCTTTCCCCGGAGCCGCCGAGTGGGCGGACTACTTCCTGCACGCCCGAGCGAGCGACGCCGACGCGATCGAAGCCTTCGGTCCCCGAGACGGGCGCTCGCTCGGTCAGCCGATGTGATGCAGGTCACATACTACGAGTCGTGCTGTTGCCCAGCGGCCGGCATGCCGGCTCCGCCAGCGCACCGATCGCGGTTCCGTGACCCGGCTGGCGCCTCACGCGGCGAGCGCGCAGGCTAGCTCGACAGCGTGGCCGTGGGGGTCCCTGCCAGCGCTGTCGATCAGGCTGTGGCCGAGCAGCAATTCGGTCACTATGCGGTAGATCAGCGCCCGGATCAGGTAGTGGCCGAAGTCCGCCATGTGGCTCACAGCGGCGAGTATTCGCACGTCTGCGCCCTCCCATACCAGGGCGTCGGCGACCACGATTGCGGCTGCGAATCCGGCGGGCCGCCAGTATGGCGCGAAGTCGATCACGGCGGGTGCCAGCACATCGTGGTACAGCACGTTGCCGCCGAGGTCGCCGTGAATCAGCTGGCCCTGAGCAGTCACGAGGCGCCGGGCGGCCGCGAGTCGCGGTACGTGCGGGGCGTCGGCGAAGTCGGATGCCGGCAGCTCACCCCAGGCCACCCTGTCACCGATCGACCAGGGGTCGTTCCTTGTGTCCAGGAAGCCCGGACGGGGAACGCCCCGCAGCGCCGCGTGCAGCCGCTCGCCGACGGCGATGGCCTCCGGCCAGCACCGCTCACCATGCTCGCCCGCGAGGAACTCAGTGGCGCACCAGCCCGCCACCACCGGTGAGCCATCAGCAGCCAGCAGCTGACGGGCGAGCCGGAATCCATCGCCGCGGATGCTGACGCTGACAGCCGCCCACCACTCGAGCTCAGTGGGGCTGGCCTGTGCTGGCTTGAAGACGACGTCCCCGGCCCGAAAGGATGTGCCCTGCCCGCCCTTCAGCCGAACTGGCCGGCGGCCGGCCAGTCCGAACGCGGCGAGAACACGCGGCGGAGGTTCGGCAGGCGGCACGAGCCCAAGCTACCGGCGTCCCTCAGATGCGGGCGGATGGTCAGGCGCCCGCGGTCACGAGCCGGTAGCCGAGGCCGCATGCCGCCCGGCGCCATAACAATTTGCTAGCGGTCAGGCAAATTTCGGGGGACCGAGCAACTCTGACGCTAACGTCAAGGTTAGGGTTGACCCGGATCGGGGTCAGCATCAGGAGGAGCAGGCATGGCGGTCGAGGAGCAGAGCCTCGAGGCAATCCGGGTACCGGACGGACGGAGCCGGAACTACAAGTGGATTGCGCTGTCGAACACGACGCTCGGCATCCTGATGGTCACGATCAATCAGTCGATCCTGCTGATCTCGCTCCCGGCGCTGTTCCGCGGCATCAACCTCAACCCGCTGGTGCCGTCGAACACGTCGTATTTCCTCTGGGTCTTCATGGGCTTCATGCTCGTCACGGCGGTGCTGGTGGTGAGCCTGGGCCGGGTCGGTGACATCTACGGCCGGGTCAAGATGTACAACCTTGGCTTCGCTGTCTTCACGCTGTTCTCGATCCTGCTGTCGGTGACCTTTCTCACTGGCCCGGCCGGCGCGATCTGGATCATCGTCATGCGCGTCCTGCAGGGCGTCGGTGCCGCGTTCTTGTTCGCGAACTCGACCGCGATCATTACCGATGCGTTCCCCGTCGAAGAGCGCGGCAAGGCGCTCGGCATCAACGGCATCGCCGGAGTCAGCGGCTCGTTCCTCGGCCTGCTGCTCGGCGGCGTGCTCGCGCCCATCGAGTGGCGGCTGGTCTTCCTTGTCTCGGTGCCGTTCGGGTTGTTCGGCACCGTGTGGGCTTATCTCAAGCTGCAGGACAACGGCGTCCGCATCCCGGCCAGGATCGACTGGCTGGGCAACACGCTGTTCGCAGTCGGCCTGATCGCGATATTGACGGGCATCGTGTACTCGCTGCTGCCCTACGGCGGGCACGCCACTGGCTGGACCAACCCGTGGGTGCTCGCGGGCGTCTTCGGGGGTATCGCGGTCATGGTGCTGTTCGCCTGGGTCGAGACCAAGGTCGAGGCGCCGATGTTCCGCCTCGGGTTGTTCCGGATCCGGGCGTTCACGTTCGGCAACATCGCCGCGCTGCTCGGCGCGCTCGGCCGCGGCGGTATCCAGTTCATGCTGATCATCTGGCTGCAGGGAATCTGGCTGCCGCAGCACGGCTACAGCTTCAGCCAGACCCCGCTGTGGGCCGGCATCGCCATGCTGCCGCTGTCGGTCGGCTTTCTCATCGTCGCGCCGGTGGCAGGCCTGCTGTCCGACCGGCACGGAGCCCGGCTGTTCGCCACGACCGGGCTAGCCATCTCGTGCGCAGCGTTTCTGCTGCTGGAACTGCTGCCGATCAACTTCAGCTACATCTGGTTCGCGGTGCTGATCTTCCTGTTCGCGGTTGGCATGGGACTGTTCTTCGCGCCCAACCAGGCTGGCGTCATGAACAGCCTGCCGCCAGACCAGCGCGGCGCTGGGGCCGGCATGATCAACACGTTCCAGAACTCCGCCACCGTGCTATCGATGGGCCTGTTCTTCACCATCGTCACCGTTGGCCTGGCGTCGCGGCTGCCGTCCGCGCTGTACCGTGGCCTGACCGCGTCAGGGGTGCCAGCCCCGGCCGCGCACGTGGTGGCGAGCGAGCCGCCGATCGGCAGCCTGTTCTCTGCGTTCCTTGGCCTCAACCCGATCAAGGAATTGCTCGGCCCGACCGGAGTGCTGCAGAAGCTGCCGGCCAGCCAGGCCGCCTATCTCACCAGCAGGTCGTTCTTTCCGAAGCTGATCGAGGAACCGTTCGCCGGTGGCCTGCACCTGGCGTTCACCTTCGCTGCCCTAGCGACGATCATCGCCATCCTCGCCTCGGCGGTTCGGGGCAAGCGATACGTTCACGCCGAGCCTGTGCCGGCGGAGTCGGCAGTCGACGCGGTGATCGGTGAGATGGTGGCCTACCCGGTCGACACAGAGCCGGCCGGCCAGCCAGAGGCGCTGGGAGAGAGCCGGTAACCGATGAGCGCGACAGCAGGTCGGTCAGCGCCGGAGCACCCTGCCGTGCACGCTGGCGACGAGCCTCAGGAGCAACTGCTCGGTATCGGCGCCGCGGCGCAGCGAGCGGGCGTGTCGCAACGAGCGCTGCGCTACTACCAGCAAATCGGGTTGCTGACGCCGTGCGGCTGCACACCGGGCGGGCTGCGGCGGTACTCAGAGGAGGACCTCGCCAGGGTTGCCAGGATCCGCCAGCTGCAGGAGTTGCTCGGCCTCGACCTGGATGCGATCGCCAGGGTGCTGCGTGACGAGGACCGCAGGGCCCAGATCAAGCGCGCGTACCTAGATGAGGGCACCAGTCGAACCGAACGGCAGGAACTGCTCCGCGAGAGCCTTGACCTACAGCAACGCCTGCGTGCGATCGTCGAGGCAAAGCTCAGCGGGATCGAGGGATTCCTGGCCGATCTGGACGCCCGCATCGCCAGGACGCGGGCGCTACTCGACCAGCCGCCTGAGCCTGTGAGCGCCGGACCACCAGGTGCACGCAACCGGAAGTCCTGACATCTGCCCGACGAGTTCGTGCCTGCCTTCAGCCCCCTGAGGAGCAAACCATGTTCCTGCATCTGCGCAACGTTCCCACCCGCGTCGCCACCGGCGGCTACATCCTGCACTCGGGCCTGTCTAAGTGGAACGGCAGCGAGGAGCAGGCCAAGGGCGTGCACGCCATGGCCTCGGGCGCCTATCCGTTTCTGGCGAACGTGCCGCCGGCCACCTTCCTGAAGGCGCTGTCGGCTGCCGAGATCGGCATCGGCGCGGCGCTCCTCACGCCGTTCATCGGCAACCGGCTCGCCGGTGCCGCACTCGCGGCGTTCTCCGGCGGACTCATGGGCATGTACCTGCGCACTCCCGCCCTGCACGAACCCGGCAGCGTCCGGCCGACGCGCGCCGGAACCGGGATCAGCAAGGATGTCTGGATGCTGGGCATCGGCGTCGGCCTGATGGCCGACGATGCCTGAAGGCCTCGCTGGCACATAATGCCGGCCGCGCCCGCGCCGGCGATTCTCTCCACGGTATTGCCGCGCACGATGACGGCGCTCGTCAGGCGAAGAGGTGCCCCGGAGCCACAATCAGCGACATACTTCCCATGGTCACCTGGTCGCTCGTGGTGGAGGGGACATGCGCCGGAGCAAATCATGATGTCCGCTGCTGACCGTGAGTCCGCGGTGCGAGTCCGGGGTCTGGTCAAGTCATACGGCGACGTGCACGCCGTCCAGGGCATTGATTTCGACATCTGGCGGGGGGAGATATTTGCACTGCTCGGGCCCAACGGCGCCGGGAAGACGACCACCGTCGAGATTCTCGAGGGCTACCGGACCCGGAGCGCTGGAGATGTTCTGGTTCTGGGCCTGGACCCCGCTCGGCAGCGCGCCGCGCTCAAGCCTCAGATCGGCATCGTGCTCCAGGCCACCAGCGTGGACCGATACCTGACGGTTGCCGAGAGCATCGCGATGTACGCCAGCTACTACCCGCATCCGCGCTCGGTGGATGAGGTCATCGACCTGGTCGGCCTGAGCGAGAAGCGCGACGCCCGGGTGACCAAGCTATCCGGCGGCCAGCAGCGAAGGCTTGAGGTCGCGATCGCGCTGGCCGGCGACCCGGATCTGCTATTCCTTGACGAGCCGACTACCGGGTTTGACCCGTCGGCCCGGCATGAGGCCTGGGATGTGATCAAGAACCTCGCCGAGCTCGGGAAGACTGTGCTGCTGACGACGCATTACATGGACGAGGCGCAAGCCCTGGCGGACCGGGTAGCGGTGATCGCGAACGGCCAGATCGTGGCTGAGGGCCCGCCGTCGACCCTGGCCGACCGGGATAAGGCGGCGATCCGGATCCGGTTCAGCGTGCCGCGCGGCGCAGTGCCGCCGCCCGAACTCTCCGCCGTCATCGCCGACGGCGTGGCGGAGTTCGCCCCCCAGGACGTGGCAGCGGCGCTGCACAAGCTCAGCGGCTGGGCGATCGAACGCCAGGTCCCGCTGGACGGCCTCGCCATCATCCGTCCTTCACTGGAAGACGTCTACCTCAGCCTCACCAGCTCCGATGAGGCGGGGACGCAGGCAGGAGGAGCGGCATGAACGCGGTCGCCATGACGACGTCGCAGGTGCGATATGTCAACAAGGCGTTCTGGCGAAACCCGGCATCGGCGTTCTTCACCTTCGCCTTCCCGCTCATGTTCCTGGTCATCTTCACGTCGCTGCTCGGAAACCACACGATCCAGCTCGGCAACCGACAAATCAGCACGTCCACGTACTACGTCGCCGCCATGGCGGCGTTCGCGGTGATCAGCGCCTGCTACAACAACATTGCGATCTCCATGACTTTCCAGCGCGACGGCGGCATCCTGAAGCGCACCAACGGGACGCCGTTGCCCGGCAGCGCCTTCATGGGCGGCCGCATAATCCACGCGCTGCTGATCTCCGTTCTGCTCGTGGCGCTGACAGCCGGTTACGGAAAGGCGTTCTACCACGCGTCCATCCCGGCCGGACTAACCCTCGTGCGCTTCCTGGTGATGCTCGTGGTCGGTGCGGCCGCGTTCTGCGCGCTTGGCCTCGCGGCCACCGCCATCATCCCGAATGCGGATGCTTCGGCGGCGATCGTCAACGCGACCATCTTGCCGCTGCTGTTCCTGTCCGGGATATTCATCCCGTTCGGCGCCAGCACGCCGTCGTGGATCTTGTGGATAGCGCGGATCTTCCCAGTCAGGCACTTCGCGGCCGGGATGCAGGCCGGCTTCGTCGGCACAGTTTTCAGCTGGACCGACGTGTTGATCGTGGCTGTCTGGGGGCTAGGCGGGCTGTTGCTGGCAGTGCGCTTCTTCAGCTGGGAACCGCGCACGGGCTGATGCCACGGCGGCGAGTCGATTCGCCGTGGCAGTTGGGTTGCAACTGCTACATCCAGTCGGCGAACCGCGGCCAGGAGAGCAGCGTGTCCACCACCTCGGGCAGCGAGCTTTCTTCGGTAGCGGACAGCGTAAATCGGCCGCGGTAGAACAGCAGCGGGTCACCAGCCGTGCTGTCACCGAGCCTGGTGACCCGGGCGATGACCACGTAGTGGTCACCTGCCTCGTGCACGGTCTCGACGGCGCAGGAGGCCCAGGTGAGCACGCCGCCCAGGACCGGCAGGCCAGCTGGGTCCGGAGACCAGCTGACCCCGTCGAACTTGTCCGACCCGCTCACCCCGAAGCGCCGGGCTAGCTCCCGCTGGCCGGTGGCGAGGATGTTGGCACAGAACTGGCCGCTCGCGGCCAGCCTCGGCCACGTGGTCGACGTCCGGGCCGGGCAGAACAGCACGAGCGGCGGTTCCAGCGACAGGGCGGCGAACGCCTGGCAGGCGAAACCGACCGGCTCTCCGCGGTCCATTCCGGTGATGACGGTCACGCCGCTGGCGAAGTGCCCGAGCACCTGACGGAACCGCTGCGGATCAGGATCCAGCGGTACTTCAGCGGCAGTCATCGCCTCAGTGTGCACTACCAGCGCCAAACACGTGTCCCCACAGGCTTACGGCCGTCGTCTCCCGCGTCACCCACGTGCTGTCGTCGACGGTCAGCCCGTCGGTGCCGTACTCGACGTCGAAGCCCCCCGGTGTCTGCACGTAGAACGACACCATGTGGTCGTTAGCGTGCCGCCCGAGCGTCGAGCTGATGGGCGCCTTCCGACGGCGGCACCGGTCCAGCGCTAGCCCGACATCATCGATGCTGGCCACCTCGACCATGAGGTGCACGATGCCCGCAGCCGGGGTCATCGGGGCCAGGGCCAGCGAGTGATGCCGCGGGCAGCAGCCGAGAAAGCGCATCCACACCGGCGGGCCGCCGGCCGGACGGCCGAAGAACTCGCCGGGCAGGCGCATCGAGTCGCGGAGCCTGAACCCGAGCAGCCCGGTGTAAAAAGCCAGCGTCTCCTCGTCATCGGTCGCCGGGAGCACGACGTGGCCCATCCCCTGGGCACCGGTCACGAACGTCGTCCCGTACGCGCTGACTGCGGGCCGGCTGTCGAGCGCCGCGCCGCAGAAGATCTCGAGCGCGTTGCCGGACGGGTCCTCGGCGAGCAGCAGCCCGCCGACCCTGCGGTCGGCGAGCTCGGCCGCGTCACCGCTTTTCACCGGTACCCCGGCGGCCGCGAGGATGCGCGCCACCTCGGCGAGATCCCGCTCGTCGGCGACCTCCCAGCCGGTGGCCAGCAACCGATCCCGCTCGCCGGGCACAACGAGGATCCGCGCGGGAAAGTCGTCCATTCGCAGATAGACCGCGCCCGGATCAGGACCGCGGCCCTCGGACATGCCGAGCACCCGGGTGCCGAACTCGCGCCAGGCGCCCGAATCGGTGGACTCGATACGCAGGTACCCAAGCGAGCTGATCAGCGCGGTCATGCCGCACCTGCGGCCAGGAATCGCAGTGACAGCTCGTTGAACTCGTCGAACTTCTCCAGCTGAGCCCAGTGCCCGCAGCCGCCGAAGACATGCAGCTGGGCGCGGCGGAGCTGTTTCAGCGCGATGAGAGCGCCGTCGAGCGGGTTGACTCGGTCCTCCCGGCCCCAGATCAGCAGCACATCGTGCTTGAGCCGGTGCGCTTCCCGCCAGAGCATGCCATCCTCTGCGTGCTCGCCGAAGAACGAGCTGCCCATGGCCGCCATGCCCGCCAGCGCCTCGGGTCGGGACGCGGCCGCATACCGCTCGTCAATCAGCTCGTCGGTGATCAGCCGCTGGTCGTGCACCATAACCCGCAGGAAGGCTTCCATCTTGTCGCGGCTCGGACCGGGCGGCGCGGCGAACTCCATCAGCCGCCGGACGCCTTCGGTCGGGTCGGGCGCGAGCACGTTGAGTGTCAGGCCGCCCGGTCCCATCAGGACCAGCCGGCCGGCCCGGTCCGGGTAGCGCAGTGCGAACCGGAACGCGGTGCCGCCGCCCAGCGAGTTCCCGATGAGGTGGGTTTTGCTGATGCCGAGGTCGTCGAGCAGCGCTGCCAGCGCGTCGGCCGCGAGGGTGAAGAAGTGCGCTGTAGGCGGCCGCGCCACCGACTCGCCGTAGCCAGGCAGGTCCATCATCACCGCGCGGAACCGCTTGGCGATGACTGGCATGTTCTTACCGAAGTTGCTCCACGCCGAGGCGCCGGGGCCGCCGCCGTGCAGCAGGACGACCGTGTCCGCGTCGCCTCGCCCGGTCCCGCCACTCGTCGTCGCGCACGGACCGGAGTCGTAATAGCGCACCTGGTACCCGTTCCCGGCAAACGTCTCAGCGCTTATCTCGGCATCAGCCACGAACTCGGTCAAGGCAACCCCTCTAGCCCGCGTACAGGCATGCCGTGTCGTCCGAGGAACAACTTTCCACCGACTTCGCGCGCCCGAACCTGGCTATATCGGGCGCGGAAGCGTTCCAAGTCGGTGGAAAGTCGATGGTGGGCGGCACGTCGGGCTCACAGCATCGCGTCGGCGGGCACCGCGAGTCCGAACTCACCGCCGCCGAACATGGACAGGGCGCGCTCCGGGTCGTTGATCGCGTGTACCCGGCCAGCGTGTGCGTCCCGCCAGAACCGCTGGAGCGGCGTGCCCGACTTCAGCGCCCGGCCGCCGGAGTTCTCGAACAGCCGGTCGACCGCACGGATCGCTTGCCCGGTGCCGCGAACCTGATCCCGCCGGACGCGCAGCCGCAGCTCAACCGGGATCCGCTCGCCGGCAACGGCACAACCCATCAGCTCCGTCATGTTCCGCTCGAGCGCGAGCCAGGCGCTGTCGATCTCGGCTGCCGCCTCGGCGATCCGGACCTGGGCAAACGGGTCCTCAGCCGCCTTGAACCCGGCGTAAGCCACCCGCACCCGGTCGCGCATATAGGCGGCATGCGCCTCGTAAGCACCCGTGGCCATGCCGATGATCGGGGTCGTGATCGCGTACGAGAACACCGATGCGTACGGAAGCCGGTAGAGCGGCGCCGGGTTCAGCTGCTGGCCGGGACAGTCAAGCTTGAAAATGTCGGCGAAGCTGAGGGACCGGTACTCGGGCACCAAGACATCGGAGACCACGATGTCGTTGCTGCCGGTACCGCGCAGCCCCACGGTGTCCCACACGTCGTCGATCGCGTAATCGGCTCGCGGCAGCAGGAACGTACGGAAATCGGTGGGCTGACCGGCATCGTTGGTGACGATCTGGCCGAGCAACACCCAGCTGGCGTGGTCGCAGCCCGAGGAGAAACTCCACCGGCCGCTGACCAGGTGGCCGCCGTCGACAGCGACGGCCCTGCCGGTCGGCGCGTAGGACGACGAGATCCGCGTTGCCTGGTCGGATCCCCATACCTCCTGCTGCGCCTGCGCCGGGAACAGGCCGACGTGCCAGGGATGCACGCCGACTACAGACGCGACCCAGCCAGTCGAGCCGCACGCGCTCGCGATCAGCCGTACCGCGGAATAGAAGGTGAGTGGATCCGCCTCAAGCCCCCCGAAGGCTGCTGGCTGGAGCAGCCGGAAAAACCCCGTTCCCTCCAGGGCCTTAACGGAATCGGCGGGAACGGCCCGGCCATCCTCAGTCTCCTGGGCCCGGTCGCGGAGCACGGGCAGCAGCTCACGCACGCCCTCGATGACCTCGTGCCCGACGCTGTCCGCCACTGCTAGGCCTCCGATCGCCACGCCGCAGCCCTAGACTAGAACATGTTCTAGTCTAGGGGTAGGCACGTGTCGTCCGCGGGAGGGCACATGATCGCAATTCGGAGCATCGACGTCGGTGCCCCTCCGGCGCGGTTTGCCCGCGGCTGGCACTGCCTGGGCCTGGCCCAGCCACTGCGGGACGGCAGCCCCCATGCGGTCGAGGCGTTCGGGACGAAGCTGGTGGTGTTCGCGGATGCTGCTGGCGAGCTGCACGTGCTGGACGCCTACTGCCGGCACATGGGCGGCGACCTCAGCCGCGGCACGATCAAGGGCGACACGATCGCCTGCCCGTTCCACGACTGGCGCTGGGGCGCCGATGGCAAGTGCGCGAATATCCCGTACTCCCGGCGGGTGCCGCCGACCGCACGGACCCGGTCGTGGCTGACGCTGGAGCGGAACCAGCAGCTGTTCGTGTGGAACGACCCGCAGGGCAATCCGCCTCCGGACGCGGTGACGATCCCGCGGATCGACGGTGCTTATTCCGATGAGTGGAGCAACTGGACCTGGGATTCGCTGACCGTCGACGCGAACTGTCGCGAGGTCGTGGACAACGTCGTCGACATGGCGCACTTCTTCTACATTCACTTCGCGTTCCCGACCTACTTCAGGAATGTCCTCGAGGGTCACATCGCCTCGCAGTACCTGCGCACCCGGTCCCGGCCCGACTACGCACCCGACACGGGCCGGCCGTCGGATGGCAGCGCCGAGATCGGGCTGACGTCCGAGGCGGCGTACTACGGGCCGTCCTACATGATCGACTACCTGAACTACGACTATCACGGCGTGCCGATGGACGCGGTCCTGATCAACTGCCACTATCCGGTGACCCCTGAGCAGTTCGTCCTGCAGTGGGGCGTCATCGTCAAGAAGCTGCCCGGGCTGTCGGCCGAGCAGGCCGACAAGGTGGCGGCCAGGTTCGCCAAGTTCGTCGGGCTCGGATTCGAGCAGGACGTGGAGATCTGGACGCACAAGACTCGCATCGACAATCCGCTGCTGTGTGCGGATGACGGCCCGGTCTACCAGCTGCGCCGCTGGTACGAGCAGTTCTACCTCGACGTGGAGGCCATCCCGGCTGACATGGTGGCGCGGCACGAGTACGAGATCGACACCACCCGTGCGGTCGAGGCCTGGGAGGCCGAGGTCGCGGCGAAC
>DASQIW010000042.1:0-6381 GCA_035631375.1 Streptosporangiaceae bacterium | reverse complement strand
CGGTAGGCTCAGACGGTGGCGTCGCGCGATCCGGAAGGCGTGCTGATCACCGGTGTGTACGGGTCGGGCAAGAGCTCGGTGGCGGCGGAGATCGGCTACGAACTTGAACAGCGCGGGGAGTTGTATGCGCTGCTCGACCTGGACTTCCTTGGCTGGGTGGGTGACCACGACACCGGCCGCGCCACGATGCTGCGGAACCTGGCGGCCATCGCGCCCAACTACAGGGACCTCGGCGTCGGCCGCTACGTCCTTGCCTACTTCGTCCCCGATCGCGGCACGCTCGACCGGATCAGGGACACCCTGGCGTTTCCGCTGCGGGTGGTGCGGCTGTCCGTGCCGTTCACCGAGATCGAACGGCGCCTTTCAGCGGACGTAACCAGCGGCCGGAAAGATGACCTGCGGGACGCGGCCGAGTCACTGGCGATGTCGGAGGGCGCTGGCGTCGAAGACCTGCTCATCGAGAACGCCGGGCCAGTGCAGGAGGTCGCCCGCGAGGTGATGTCCTGGCTGGGCTGGCATTAGCGGGCGGCCATCCCGGACGCCGTGACCACGTTAGATGCTCCAGAGCGCCTCGGTTGGTGACAGGCGTGCGGCGCGGATAGCCGGGAGAAGGCCGGCGATAGCGCCGATGAGCATGGCAGCGGCTAGGCCGCCAGCCCATGCCTCTGGCGGGATGACGACGGCCTCACCATGTACGCGGGCGTAGGCGGCGGTCGCGGCGGCGCCGGCAGCGACTCCGGCGGCACCGCCGGCCAGGGTCAGCAGGATGGCTTCGGCCAGGAACTGTGCGCGGATCTGGCTTCTGGTCGCGCCGAGCGCGCGGCGCAGCCCGATCTCGGAGCGGCGCTCGAGCACGGAGATGATCATGATGTTGGCGACTCCGATCGCGCCGACGAGCAGCGCGACCGCGCCGAGGCCGAGGAACAGGGTGTCCAGGGCGCCGGTGGCATCAGCCTGGGCGGTGAGCGCGGCCGAGGGCTGGGAGACGTCCACCTGACCCTGGTTCTCCGGGTTGGCCTGTGCGCCCAGCATGCCGTCGACCGCAGTCGTGATAGCGGGGTCCGAGGCGGTGCGGACGTAGATCTGCGACGGGTGGCCGTCGAGGCCGAGGTAGTGCTCGGCGGCGGGGAACCCGATCAGGACCGCTGAGTCAATCTCGGGGGCGTAGGTGTCCTTGCTGAGTATGCCGGTCGGGTAGAACCACATCCCGCCGGCCGCGCACTGGTAGACCTGGTCGCAGATCCAGATCCGCTCCCCTGGCCGTATCCGGTCGATGCCCAGCCGCTGCGCGGCGGCGGCGCCGAGCACGGCAACCGGCTCGCGCGCGGTTGCGGCGTTCAGAAACCGGCCCTGCGCGAGGCTCGTTCCCGCTGCGGCGGGCAGGTCCAGGCTGGCGGCAGCAACGGTGAGCGCGTTCGTTTCGCCTGGGGGGATGAGCGCGGACTTGTAAGCGCCCGCGCCGTTAATGGTGCCTGTGTACTGGACGGCGGTGACGCCGGGCAGGCGGGCGATCATGCCAGGCGCCGATACGGGCAACTCAGCCGACTGGCCTGTCAGCGTCTGCCCTCCGGCGACGGTCAGCAGGTTGGTGCCCAGCGCCCGGATCTCGGCCAGCAGCGCGGCTGCGGAGGAAGCAGCCAATCCCAGCACCGCCACGATCGCGGCAACGCCGATCGCGATGCCGAGGGCCGACAGCCCTGCGCGGAGCTTGCGTGTTCGCAGGCCGAGGGTGGCGAGGGCGGCTAGATCTCCCGGGTGAAGCCGGACAGCTGGCCGTCCTTCCCGTCGGACGAGACCGCCGCCGCTGGTCAGGCCGTCATCGACGGGCAGGCGGCTGGAGGCGGGTGTGGCCTCAGGGGTGATGTGCCCGTCTAGCATCGCGACGCGCTGGCGGGTACGGGCGGCGACCGCGTGATCATGCGTGATGACGATGATCGTCGTCCCTTGCCGGTTGAGTTCCTCGAGCAGGCCCAAGATCTCGGCGCCGGTGGCCGAGTCGAGGTTGCCGGTGGGTTCGTCTGCCAGCACCAGCGACGGCCGGCCGACGATCGCCCGGGCGATCGCGATCCGCTGCCGTTCCCCGCCGGACAGCTGGGTCGGCCTGGCGGCGGCCCGGTGCCCGAGGCCGACCCGGTCAAGCGCGTCCGCCGCGAGCCGCCGCCGGTCGGCACGTCCGACTCCGGCGTACAGCAGCCCGTCCGCCACATTGCTCAGCACGCTCTGGTGCTCGGCGAGGAAGAACTGCTGGAAGACGAACCCGATCCTGGTCGCCCGGAGCCCGGACAGCTCCCGGTCAGTCATCGCCGCCACGTCCAGTCCAGTGACCCGGACCGTCCCTGTCGTCGGCCTGTCCAGGGTGCCCATCAGGTGCAGCAGCGTGGACTTGCCCGAGCCCGACGGGCCCACCACCGCGGTCAGCTCCCCGCCGGCCACCGCCAGGCTCACCCGATCAAGCGCCCGCACGGGCGGCGACCCCTGGTAAACCTTCGACACGCCGACGAGTTCAAGCACGGGCCTCATGACGACGCCACCACGACCCGCTGGCCAGGCACCAGCGCCCCTGCTACCTGCACCATGCCAGAGGCATCGTCGAAGATCCCAAGCGTCACCGGAACGAACCGCCGGGGCTTCCCCTGGCCGACCACTTCCACCACATATCCGTCAGGCGATCGGGCCAGCAGCGCCGTCACCGGCACCGCAAGCACATCGCGCGCGATCGCCGTGGTGATGTTCACCGTCACGGGCGCTTGGTCAAGCGATCCCGCGGCGGCCGAGTCGGTCAGCTTCACCTGCACCGGTATCGTCGCGGCCGGGCCCTGCCCCTGCTGCGACGCGGGCGTGATGGTCGCCACTCTGCCGACCGATGACACCGTGCCCGGCGTCACCGTGCCGTCCGGCAGCGTTACCGTCACCTTGTCTCCCGCGCTCACCTCGGATTCCTGCGAGGCATCCAGGGCGACCGTCACCACCCGCCGGTCCGTCGTCGCCGCCAGCACCGGCCCCGCCGCCTGGCCGCCCAGGCTCGCTATCGCCCGGTCAACCCGAACCGCTCCCGGCTCGAATACCACCTGCCCGAGTGCCAGCGATCCAGGGGGGAACGACACCCCCAGGCGTTCCTCAAGCCGCTGCACGCCGTAGGCGGTCGCCCAGGAAAAGTAATCCTGCCCCGCCGCCGCGACAGTGGCCTGGCCCGCGTCGCCCAGCGCCACCAGGTCACGATTCAGCTGGGACACATCCGCGCCGGTCACGCCCTCGCCGAGGGCCCGCCAGGCCGGCACGCTGCCGTACAACAGCACCACCGGAGAGCCGTTCCCCGTCTTATAGAGCACCTGCCCCTGGCCAATGACCCGCCCCGGCGGCGGCAGCCATGTGAGCGCCCCGCCACCACCGCCAGTCACCACGTACGTCCCGGCATAGCCCAGCACCCCTGCCACCGGCGTCGTCGCAGCGACGTTCCCCCGCACCACTGCCGCCGTTGACGCCACCACCCCCGAACCTTCGGGCTCCACCGACCCGGCTGCGGAAAACACCCCAGCCCGCCACCCGGCCACCACCCCGGCACCGAGCACCACCATCACAGCCACCCCGGCGGTCACCCGGCGGCTCACTGTCCGGCCATTTGCTGCTGCGCCGTCATCCAGTCGTTGTTGTCTATGTGGCCGATCACCTGGTTGTTGGGCACCAGCCGCAGGCATATTTGCATCTTGGAAATGATCTTCGGCACCGGCTGAATGCTGGCAGGAAGAATGAAAGTAGGCCGACTGGGGTCTGGGGGGTAAGGGGTGGGGTCGGGCCAGTTCGGCACGCCGTGAGAGCGAATGCAGCGCGCGAAGCTCGCCATGCCGTTCCACTCCTGCCGCACCTCGGCAGCCGTCGGGCCGCCGCCGCTCGGAAGCAGGTGCGCGCAGGTATTGGACGCCGCCTGGAACTGGGAGTTGTTGGCTGCGAGCCGGGCCAGGGCGGTCTTGTTGAACTCTCCGGCGCTGTTGGGGTCGGGGAAAGTCGGCACGCCGTGGGAGCGCACGCAGCGGGCGTAAGCGAGAGCCTTGGAGTCCGCTGACCCTGCCGCATTCGATGAGCCGCCCGAACTGGTAGATGACGAGCTGGCGCTGCTGCATGCCGCCGCCAGCAGGGCCAGGGCGGTCGTGGCGATGATGACGGGCGCTGTCCGCGCTATTGGCGGCAATGCTGTGCGATTCATGGGCTGCTCCGTTCGATGAAGTCCGAGGCGCCGCGGCTCTCAAGTCGTAGCAGCCAGCCCATGACACGAGCCGAACACCGATTGTTAAGCGGATGTCATCAGGGCGGGCGCACAATGTGCAGGTGCGAGTGCTGGTCGTGGAGGATCACGTCGCGCTGGCCAACCGGATCGGCGAAGGTCTGCGCGACGCCGGCTTCGCCGTCGACGTGGTATACGACGGCGCGGCAGCCCTGGATGCCGCGGCCAGTACTGACTACGACGTGGTCGTGCTTGACCGGGACCTGCCGGCCGTGCACGGCGATGGGGTTTGCCGTCGGCTGGTGCGCGACGGCTCACCAAGCCGCATCCTGATGCTCACCGCGGCCGCGGACGTCGAGGACCGGGTCGACGGGCTGGAGCTGGGCGCCGATGACTACCTCAGCAAGCCGTTCGCCTTCCGCGAGCTTGTCGCGCGCATCCGCGCCCTGGGACGGCGCGGACCCGGTTCTCCCGCGGTGGTGCGGCGCGGCGACCTGGTGGTCGATCGCGCGCGGCACCGCGCTAGCCGGGCCGGAATCCCGCTGACCCTGACCCGCAAGGAGTTCGGCGTGCTTGAGTGCCTGGCCGGCGCCGACGGCGCCGCGGTCAGCGCCGAGGAGCTACTCGAACATGTGTGGGACGCTCACGCCGACCCGTTCAGCAATACGGTCGCGGTGACCGTCGGGCGGTTGCGGCGCAAGCTCGGCGACCCGCCGCTGATCGAGACCGTCACCGGCGTCGGTTATCGGCTGTGAGAAGCCATCTCAGCGCCCGGTCCAGGCTGACGCTGCTCTACGCGTCGCTGTTCACGCTCGGCGGGGCCGCGCTTGTAGTCATCACCTACGTGCTGGTCGCGCACACCCTGCACAGCACGACGTCCGCCACGATCCCACCGTCGATCCAGGCAGCGCTCGGCAAGTGCGTCCTCGCGGCGCAGACACAGGGCCGCGGTGCCCTGAACCAGTGCGCCGCGCTGTATGCGAGGGGTGTCCAGGCCGGGGCCGCTGCCCAGCGCAGCACCACTCTCGCCCACCTGCTGGCTTATTCGCTGCTCAGCCTGGCCGGCGTCACCATGCTCGCCGCGGTCGCGGGCTGGGTCGTCGCCGGACGTATCCTGCGGCCGGTCCACCGGCTTACCGCGGCCGCCCGCACGGCCAGTGAGCAGAACCTGTCCCAGCGCATCGCTCTGCAGGGCCCGCGCGACGAGTTGCGCGAGCTCGCCGATACGTTCGACACGATGCTGGAACGGCTTGACCGCGCTTTCACCAGCCAGCGGCAGTTCATCGCCAACGCCAGCCACGAACTTCGGACGCCGCTGACAGTCATGCGCACCGCGATGGACGTCGTGCTCGCCAAGCCGGAGCCGACGCGCGATGAGCTGGTGTCGATGGCCGCCGATGTCCGGCAGGCCGTCGATCACGCCGAGCGGCTCATCGAGGTGTTGCTGATACTCGCGCGCAACGATCAGGCGCGTGCGCTCACCGACCCACTGGATCTAGCCGCCGTCGCCGAGGACGCCCTCGACGGGCGCAGCGCAGGCGGCATAACGACGACCATCACGCTTGACGATGCCCCGGTGACCGGCGACGCCGTGCTGCTCGAGCGGCTCGTCGCGAACCTGCTCGACAACGCCGAGCGCTACAACATCGAGGGCGGCACCATCACGATCTCGACGACCGCCGACGGCGCGACATCGGTCCTGCGCGTGGTCAACACCGGAGCGGTGGTCCCCGCGGACATGGTCGAGCGCCTGTTCCTGCCGTTCACCCGGCTCGACGACCGTACCCGCCATGATGGTTTCGGTCTTGGCCTCGCCCTGGTTTCCTCGATCGCCACCGTCCACAACGGAACCGTGCGCGCCACCGCCGTGCCCGCCGGTGGCCTCGACGTCACGGTCAGCCTGCCCCGGCGCGAGAACGCCGACCCGTAGCCACTCAGGCGTACGCGCGCTGCCTCGAGCGCTTGCCTACCAGGCGGAGAATGAACAGGAGCAGCGTGCCCACGAAGCCAACGATGATCAGCGGAATGGCCGGGACTAGCGCACCGACGATTCCGCTGCCGATGCTTCCGCCGAAAGCCAGGTCAGCGTTCGCTGGCGCGGATCCACTAGTGGTGACCGCATAACGGCCCGCACGCGTGACTCGCAACGACAGGACCGCGCG
>DASQIW010000041.1:0-10849 GCA_035631375.1 Streptosporangiaceae bacterium | reverse complement strand
GTCACCGGGACTATCTCCTCCGCCAGCACGCCGTCCTTGGTGGCCCGCGCCGCGAGCTGATGCGACCGGGCGGCGAACGCGTCCTGGTCAGCCCTGGAGATCCCGAGCCCGGCATTGTGGCGCTCCGTCGACTCGCCCATCGACACCTGGTCGAACGCGTCGGTCAGGCCGTCGAGCGCCATCGAGTCCACGAGCGCTGCGTCGCCGTACTTGACGCCGGTCCGCCCCGTGGGCAGCAGGTGCGGAGCGGTCGACATGGATTCCATCCCGCCCGCCACCACAACGTCGAACTCCCCGGCCCTGATGAGCTGCGCGGCGAGCGCGATCGCGTCGAGGCCGGACAGGCACACCTTGTTGACCGACAAGGCCGGCACGGTCATCGGAATGCCTGCGGCTACCGCGGCCTGGCGCGCCGGAATCTGGCCCTCACCGGCTTGGAGAACCTGGCCCATGATCACGTACTGGACCCGGTCGGCGGGCACGCCGGCCCGCTCCAGAGCAGCCTTGATAGCCAGCCCGCCGAGCTGAGCACCGCTGAACCCGCTGAGCGATCCGAGCAGGCGGCCGATCGGGGTCCTGGCCCCGCCGACGATTACCGCGTCACGCATAGCTGACACGATACCTGTCAGCACACCCGCGCCCGGAGGAGCAGAAGTCGTGCTGACGCGCATCGAGCACGTGGGCATTGCCTGCAACGACCTGACGGCCACGATCGCCCTCTACGAGTCCGCCTTCGGGCTGTCCGTGGTGAGCATGGAAGTGAACGACAGCCAGGGCGTCAGGGAGGCCATGCTCCAGGTGAGCGGCAGCCCGGCCGGGAGTTCCTATGTCCAGCTCCTCGAGCCGCTCGGCGCGGACACGCCTGTGGGCAGGTTCCTGGCCCGGCGCGGGGAGGGATTGCACCACGTGGGATACGGCGTTGCGGACATCAACACCGCGCTGGCCGCCATCGGCGCCACCGGTGTCCGGCTGATCGATGAGCGACCCAGGCACGGCTCGATGGGAGCCTCGATCGCGTTCTTGCACCCGGCCGGCGTCGGCGGGGTGCTGACGGAGCTTGTGCAGTCCGCGGCCGACGCGCGGTAGCCTGGCAAAAGCACTCAAGAGCACCAAAGTAGTGCCAGCTAGGCGCCCCAAAGTCGCACAGTCTGGCCATCCATATCTATAAAAAACGCTATCTCTCGTATGAGGGGGCTCGAACGAGCCGCCAACACCGCATCAGGGGAGTACGCTGCCAGCACCGGACGAACGCACTCGCGTACCAGCCGGGCACACGCGGCAACTTCCAGCTGGTCGGCCCCCGGCAATCGGACCAGACTGGCGGTCGCCTCGGTGCGCGAACCTCCCGTCTACACAGGATTAGGCGACATGCAGCCCGACATTGATGCCCAGCTCAGCAACTTCTTTGTCGAGAACTCCGTGCCCGAGTTCTCGAGGGTCATGCGCGGATACGACCCGGCGCAGGTCCAGCAGCACCTCGAGCGACTTGACAGCGAGGTGCGCAAGCACCAGGAGAATGCCCAGGCCTTCCAGCGCGAGCTGACCGAGGCGCACCGGCAGCTTAAGGAGCAGGAACGGCCGACCTACTCCGGCCTCGGCTCCCGGATCGAGCAGCTGCTGCGGCTGGCTGAGGAGCAGGCGACCGAGATCGTCGGCGAGGCCAGAGGGGCTGCCAACGAGCTCAACGCGGCCGCCAAGGTCACGGCCGCCGAGACCCGGGCGTCGGCGGAGAACGAGGCAGCCGAGCTTCGCGCGGTCGCCAAGCGCGAGACCGACGACCAGCGGTCCTCGGCCGAGCGTGAGGCCGAGGCCATCAGGACGAAGGCAGCGCGGGAGTCGGACGAGCTCAAGGCCACGACCGACCGAGAGGTCGCCAAGCTGCGCGCGACGGCCGACCACGAGGTCGCCGAGAAGCGGGCCGGCAACGAGCGCGAGGTCGCCAAGATGCGCACGACCGCCGAGCGCGAGGTCGCGCAGATGCGGGCGTCGTCGAAGCGGGACCGGGATGAGATCCTGACCACGGCCAAGCGCCAGGCCGATGAGATGCGTAGCCAGGCGCAGCGTGCGTTCGAGGACAGCGAGGCGGCCCGCGCCCAGGCCGAGTCCGAGTTCGAGATGCACCTGGCCGCCCGCCGAGAGGAAGCCGAGCGGCAGGAGACCGAGCGGCTCGCCAAGGCGCAGGAAGCGACCCAGAAAATGGTGTCGGAGGCCGAGCAGCGCGCTGCCGTGGCCGAGGAGCGGGCCAGCAAGGCGAGCATCCAGGCCGAGCAGACCCGACGCGAAGCGGACCAGCACTCGGCGCAGCTGGTGGCCAACGCGAAGAAGAACGCCGACGCCATCGTCGGCCAGGCGAAGGGCCAGGCCGACCAGCATCTTGCCGACACCAAGGCCGAGGCGGAGCGGGTGCGGACCTCGGCCCAGCGCCAGGTCGACGACCTGAACAAGCAGAAGGACAGCGTCGCCGGGCACCTTGCGCAGATCAGCCAGCTCCTGGGCGGTTCGATGCCGGGCCTGGTCGACGCCCTGGCTGGTCCCGCTCAGGCGGCAGTCACAGCAGCGCCGGCCGCCAAGGCCGTCGCGCCCCCGCCAGCGTCGCAGCAGGCAGTGCCCGCCTCGGCTCAGTCTGCTCGGCACTCGGGTGGTGCGCAGGCGGACAAGGCGGCTTCGAACGGCAAGCCGGGCGAGGGAGAAGACGAATGGTGGACCGAGTGAGCCGTTAGGCCCGGCCGCCTCGTGACAACTGCAGGCGCCGTACCGCCGGAGCGGTGCGGCGCCTGCAGCGTTCGCGCTAGCTGGTGACCGTCTGGCCGCCGTCGACGATCAGGGCCTGACCGGTCATGAATGACGATGCGTCGCTGGCCAGGAAGACCGCTGGCCCCGCCATCTCCTCCGCGCTTGCCCACCGCTTGAGCGCCGATCCCTCGACCGTGGCCGGCCCCACCAGCGGGTCCTCCCACAACGTCCGGTTCAGCTCGGTCGCCGTCCAGCCCGGGCACAGCGCGTTGACCCGGACCCCGGCGCCGCCCCACTCCACGGCCAGCGTCCGGGTCAGCGAGATCAGGCCCGCCTTGGACGCCCCGTAGGGACTCATCAATGGTGCGCCGGAGACCCCGGCCACCGAGGCCACATTGATCACCGAGCCGCGGCCGCGGTCTAGCAGATGCCCGGCGAACGCATGGCAGACATAGACCGCGGAGCTCAGGTTCAGCTGTAGCAGCTTGTCCCATCCCGTCAGCCGCAGGTCCCGGAACGGCACCATGAAGTTGGAACCGCCCGCGTTGTTCACGACGATGTCGACAGTCCCCAGCTGGTCGATCGCAGCCGCCGCCGCGTCGGCGACCGCGTCGTAGCTCGTCACGTCTGTGGGCAGCACCTGTGCCTTGCGTCCCACCGCCTCGACGGCCGACGCGGTTTCCGCCAGCCCGTCGGCGCTGCGCGCGACGAGCGCGACATCCGCACCGGCCTCGGCCAGCGCGATGGCGATCACGCGGCCGATGCCACGGGATGCGCCCGTGACGAAGGCATTCCGGCCAGTCAGGTCGAACACGCTCATGATCAGTCCTCCCAGTCGGTGGGCAGCGGCCACGCCGCCGGGTTGACCCGGCGGACAATCTCGTCCAGCACAATCCGCACGAAGCGCTCCCCCACCCACAGGTGCTTTGCTCCCGCAACGCCGACGACCTCGGCCTGAGGGACCCTCGCGAACCGCTCGCGTGCTTCTGGCGGCTGCAGGTAATCGTCGTGCTCAGGCACCAGCGCCAGCAACGGCTTTCCCGAAGCGGCCCAGGTGTCGAGGTCGGCTGCGCCTGCCCGGCGCAACGGCGGCGACAGGAGGATAGCGCCCGCGATATCCGGGTCGTTCCCCCACCTCAGGGCCAACTCGCTGCCAAAGGACCAGCCGAAGAGCCACAACCGAGGCAGATCGGCGTCCGCGCAGAAGCCGATGGCCGCGGCCACATCGTGCCGCTCGGTCTCCCCGCCGCCGAACGATCCGTCGCTGTGACCCCGCGGCGACGCGGTGCCGCGCGTATTGAAGCGAAACACGGCCAGGTCGGCCAGCGCCGGCAGGCGATTCGCCGCCTTGCGCTGCACGTGGCTATCCATCATCCCGCCGTGCGTGGGCAGCGGGTGCAGGCAGATCAGCGTCGCCACCGGCGGGCGCTCCTGCGGCTGCGCCAGCTCCCCAACGAGGGTCAGCCCGTCCGAGGTCTCCAGCTCCACGTCGTCGCGGCGCGCGGGCAGCACGGTCCCGGCGGTGATCTCGGTCATCGGCTGCGTCACCACCAGGAGGGCTTGGGCAACGGTCCTGGCCGCCGCGGACGACGCTGCCAGCACGTGGTGTGCCAGTGCCGCCGCGCCTGCGGACCCGTGGCCTCCGCCGGCCAGACCACCACGTGTGCGGTGCCGACCGCTACCTCCTGGTCGCAGCCGGGGCACCGGTAGACCTTCGTCGCGGCCGCGCCCGGCACCTGCCGGACCATCCAGTCGCCGTCCGGCCACTCCTGCAGGCGGGCCGGCCCGACCCTGGCCGACGCGCCATCGTCCCCGGCAGCCGGAGCAGCGGCCGGACGCCGGGCGCGCCGTGGTTTGCCCGGCATGTCGGGCGGCAGCCTCCGCGCCTTCCTGGGGCTCACCAGCATTGCCTTCGGCCTCAGCGGGCTGCGGCGCGGCCAGCGGCGGCGAAGTCGATTCCCGCGGCGGCGTGCTCGGCGAGCAGCGGCGGCGGCGCGAATGCCGGGTATCCGTAGGCGTCGTACATCGCCTGCAGCCCGGCCAGCACGTCCGCCGCGCCGATGGCGTCGATCAGCTGGAACGGCCCGCGCGGATACCCGCAGCCAAGCGTCATCGCCGTGTCGATGTCGGCCGCGTCCGCGTAGCCGTGCTGGGCCATCCGGACCGCATCCGCGAGGTGCGGGTAGAGCAGCGCCCCGACGAGGAACCCAGGCCGGTCCGGGGCCTGAACCACGGATATGCCAAGCCTGGCCGCGAGCGCCGCCGCGCTCGCCATCGCCGATTTAGTCGTCAGGCTGGTCCGGACAAGCTCAGCCAGCGGGCAGTCGCGCACGCCACCGGGAAAGTGCACGCCGACAGCCTGCTCCCCGCGTCCGGCCGCGAGGGCCGCCGGCAGCACCGGCTGTCCGACGTCGGCGACGATCAGCACCAGGTCGCTCGGGTGCGCCGGGTTCCGGGTGACGCTGAGCCCTTCGGACGCGAGCGTCGTAGCGAGGTCGGCCTCCTGGTCGTCGCCTCGCCCGATCACCGTGACCGTGTCCGGGGCCGAGCCGCCCGCCACCCCCGCCGGCTCGGCGTCTGCCCCGGTCGCCTGCCCGTTGGCGTAGGAGTAAATGCCGCGACCGGCCTTACGGCCGGTCCGGCCCGCGGCGACCAGCCGGCGCAGCAGCGGGGCCGGGCAGTAGCGCGGCTGGCCGAACTCGCCGTGCAGCACCTCGAGGACCGACAGCGAGGTGTCTAGGCCGATGAGGTCCAGCAGGGCGAGCGGGCCCATCGGCAGGCCGATCCCCTGCGCAGCCGCCTTGTCGATATCGGCGGCGCTCGCGTAGCCGGCGTCGAGCAATTCCACGGCGTGGTTGAGATAGGGCAGTAGCAGGGCGTTCGCGACGAACCCCGCCCGGTCGCCGACTTCGACCGGCACCTTGCCGAGGCGCCGCGCCAGCGCGGCCACCGTCATGGGCACAGACTCGTCGGACAGCACCGTGGCGACCACCTCGACCAGCCGCATCACCGGTGCCGGGTTGAAGAAATGCATGCCCACGACCCGGCCCGGATGGCTGGTCCCGGCCGCCACCGACGTCACCGACAGCGACGAGGTGTTCGTGGCCAGGATCGCCTCCGGGCTGCAGACGCGGTCCAGCTCGGCGAACACCTGCCGCTTGATCTCCAGCTGCTCTGGCACCGCCTCGATGGCCAGGTCAACGGCCGCGGCGTCGCTGAACGCCGCCGCGGGACGGACCCTCGCCCGGATCTCCGCCTGCTCGCTGGGCGCCAGCCTGCCGCGGCTGACCGCCCTGGACAAGCTGGCGTCCAGGGTGCCGAGACCATGCCGCAGCGCCTGCGGATCCGCCTCGATGGCAACCACGCCGATCCCGGCCCGCGCGAATACCTCCGCGATGCCGGCGCCCATGGTTCCGAGACCGACGACGGCGACCTCGCGAATCTCCATGGCGGTGACATTACCGTCGCGGTGCGATACCGGTGTCAGCCGGCCGCCTGGGGCGCAAAAGAGCATTACGGTGCTGTCATGTCGCGTCCCGAAGCCGATGCCAGGCTCGACCACGTCGTGGTCCTCATGTTCGAGAACCGCTCGTTCGACAATCTGCTCGGCCGCCTGTACGAGCCCGGCGAGGTACCGGCATTCGAGGGAGTAGCGGGCAAGACGCTGGCGAATCCCGTCCCCGGGTGGGCGGAGAGCGGGGGCGGGTCGCTGCTGCCGTATGGCGTCGCGGCCAACATGAATACGCCCAGCCCCGATCCCGGGGAGGAATACCAGCACGTCAACACCCAGCTCTTCGGCGTCATCGACCCCGCGGCCAATCGCGGCATCCTCGCGCAGCGGATGACCGCGCCGTATAACGCCCCGGCCGACCCGCTGCTGCCGCCACCGATGAACGGATTCGTCGCGGACTACATCAGCGCGTTCGCGGCGGAGGTGGGCTCGCAGCCGCGCCCGGACGAGTACGCCCAGATCATGACCGGCTACACCCCGGCGCAGATGCCGGTCGTCGCAGCGCTCGCACGCGGTTTCGCCGCCTTCGACCACTGGTTCTGCGAGGTGCCCTCGCAGACGTTCGCGAACAGGTCGTTCCTGCACGCCGCGTCGTCGTCCGGCTATGTGGTCAACATGTCGCCGGCCGGCTCGTTCCCTGTGCATAACAGCGCCGAGACGATCTTCGAGCGGCTCGACCGGGCAGGACTGAGCTGGAAGGTCTACTGCGATCCCCCGAGCCAGGTGTCGCTCACCGGCCTCATCCACGCGCCACGGCTCTGGCCGCACTTCGAAACGCGGTTCGTGAGCACCGACGTCTTCTTGCACGACGCCGCCGCGGGAACCCTGCCCACCTACTCGTTCATCGAGCCGAACCTGCTGTACGGGCACAACGACATGCATCCGGCCTTCGACGCGCTGTTCCCCGATACGCCGATCGATCCGCCATCCTCGCTGCTCGGGGGCGAGGAGCTGCTGGCCAGGGTCTACACCGCGATCCGCAACTCGGCGTCGGAGCGCGGCTCGAATGCGTACAACACGCTGCTGTTGATCACCTTTGATGAGCACGGCGGAACCTACGACCACGTTCCCCCTCCGCTCGTGCCATCCCCCGTTCCCGGTGCGCCGGCCGGTCAGCTCGGCTTCCGGTTTAACCGGTCGGGTGTGCGCGTGCCCGCCATCGCGATCTCCGCATGGATCCCGGAGCGCACGGTCGTGACCAGTCAGTACCGTCACACTTCCGTCATCGCGACGCTGCGCAAGCGCTGGCAGCTCGGCGACCCGCTGACCGCCAGGGACGCGGTCGCGGCGGACATTGCCCCGGTGCTGTCGGCTGCCGTCCCGCGCGATCCGCAGGACTGGCCGGACGTGGTGCCGAGGCCGGTCCCGCCGTATAGCGGGAAGATTCCCGCGCCCGAGATGGCGCTGCGCGGTCTCGGCAGGGCCGGGCTCGCGGCCTGCCTGGCGCTGGCCCAGCACCGTGGCCGGCCCAGCCCGCAGCTGACCAGCGCCGAGAACATCAGCCGCGCGGACGGCATCGCGCTGCTAGCGGAGCTGTCCGGGGATGTTTTTGTCCGGCTGCGCGGCGAGTAGCGATCGATGATCAGGCCGGGTCCCAGCGCACTGGCAACTCGCGCAGACTGAAGATCGCCATGCCGGGCTTGTAGCGCAGTTGCGAGGCCGGCACCGCCAGCCGCATTCCTGGCAGCCGACCGAGCAGTCCGCGGAAGGCCTCTTGCAGTTCCATCCTGGCCAGCTGGGCACCGAGGCAGTGATGCGCGCCGGCGCCGAAGCCCAGGTGGCTGACCAGCTGGCGGCCCACGTCGAGCCGGTCCGGATCGCCAAACTCAGCGGTGTCACGGTTCGCTGTCGCATACAGGGGCACGACGGCCTCGCCTGCCCGGACGGTCACGTCGCCCAGCGGGACATCCTCGGTGGCGATCCGGACCGGTGGAAGTGTGCTGCTGATCGGCACGAAGCGCAGCAGCTCCTCGACTCCGCCGGGGATCAGCGTCGGCTCGGCCGCCAGCCTCTCGAGCTCGTCAGGGTGACCGAGCAACGTGAGCAGTGACTGGCAGATCTGGTTCGCCGTTGTCTCGTGCCCGCCGATGAGCACGGTGCAGCCGAGGTTGGTCAGCTCGGCCTCCGACAGCCGGTCCCCGTCGTCCCTGGCGGCGATGAGCGCCGTCATCAGGTCATCGGCTGGCTCTGCCCGCTTCCTCTCGATCAGCTGGCCGAAGTAGGAGTACATGCCGAGCATGGCGGTCATGATGAGCTCGGAGTCCTGTTCCCAGTCCCCGAGCACGGTGTCCGACCACAAGTGGAACTGAGCCATGTCCGCTTCGGGAACGCCGAGCATCTCGCAGATCACCCGGACCGGAAGCGGCAGCGCGAACGCGGCGACCAGGTCAGCTGGCTGCGGGCCGCGCAGCATCTCCTCGATCAGCTCGCCGACGATGCTGGCGACTCGCGGGCGTAGCGCCTCGACCCGCCGCACCGTGAACGCCTTGGCCACCAGCTTGCGCAACCTCGTGTGCTCGGGCGGGTCCATGCCATTGATGGAAGCCGACGCGAACACCTCGAAGCCCATCAGCGCTCGGTCCGGAGCAACCGCACGCGCCCGGGAGAACCGCTGGTCTGTGACGACTTGCCGCACTTCGTCGTACCCGCCGACGAGCCAGCCAACTTCGCCGTCGGGAAGCTCAACCCGAGCGAGCGGCTGGCCGCGCAGGAACTGCCGATGGTGCGGATCGTCCACTCCCGGCATCGGCGGCCCAGGCGGCGGCAGCTTGGACGGGCGGTCGTCGGCGAGTGTCATGGATCCGCTCCTCGTCGCTGCAGGCGATCACGACTGTCCTCTCACCGTACGTCGCGGTGGCCGGCGGTCCTAGTCACGTTCCGCTGGCCTGCCGTGTCATAGCCGCAGACCGCGCAGTCGGGGCCCAGGCCCCGGTACCAGAGGAGGACATCATGCGAGTCTTCGTCGCTGGGGCGAGCGGCGCCATTGGCACCCGGCTCGTCCCGCAGCTCATCGCCCAGGGGCACGAGGTTGTCGGCACCTTCCGGACACCCGGCCACGACGAGCAGATTCAGGCCCTTGGTGCGGAGCCGGTCCAGCTCGACGTGCTCGACGAGCGCGCGGTGCGGCAGGCGGTGCTCGCGGCCCACCCTGACGCGATCATCCACGAGGCGACCGCGCTGGCGAACATGCGCTGGTCCCGGAGCCTGGACCGCGGCTTCGCGCTGACCAACCGGATCCGGACCGAGGGCACGGACGCCCTGCTCGCCGCCGCGCGCGAGGCCGGCGTGCGCCGGTTCGTGGCACAGAGCTTCGCCAGCTACCGCTACGCCCGCGAGGGCAGCTGGGTCAAGACCGAGGACGACCCGCTCGACCCCAGTCCGCCCGCCTCAGCCCGGCAGACGAACGCCGCGATGGCATATCTCGATCAGGCCGTGACCGAAGCGGGCGGTATCGCGCTGCGCTATGGCGGCTTTTATGGCGCCGGAGATGACGGCTTTGCCAGCATGGTGCGCAAGCGCCGGTACCCGATCATCGGTGCTGGCGCGGGCGTCACCTCGTGGATCAACTTCGACGATGCGGCCGCTGCCACCGTGCTGGCGCTCGAGCACGAGGGCCCGGCGATCTACCACATCGTGGACGACGAACCAGCGCCTATGCGCGAGTGGCTGCCGGTGTTCGCTGACGTGCTCGGCGCGAAGCGACCGTGGCGAGCGCCTGGCTGGCTCGCCGCGCTCATCGCGGGGGGCGCCATGACGGCGATGGCAACGCAGTCACGCGGCGCATCGAACGCCAAGGCCAAGCGCGAGCTCGGCTGGACGCTGCGCTACCCGAGCTGGCGGCAGGGATTCGCGGCCGCCTACGGGCCGCGGCCGGCAGCCGCTGACAGCACGGCACGCGCAGCGCAGGCTATGGGCGGCGACTCACTCAGATGACGATGAGCGGACAGGCTGGCGTGCCAGGCGATTGGTTCTGGCGGGTGATCGCGCGCGCCTCGGCCAGATGGCGCTCCCAGGGTTCTCTGCCAAGAGCGGCGCAGGACAACCTGGCCCGCCGTACGGAGCCCGCCGGATCAGCGTCGCGGCTAGCGGCGGCGCGGAGCGATCCCTGGCAGGCTCTGCCCGCTGATGCCCTGGTCGCGGGCAATGCGGCGAAGCAGTTCCGTCAGCTGCTGCCGCTCGCTGTCGCTCAGCGACGCGCCAAGCATTGCCTGGTGGATCCGGCCTACTTCTTGCACCTTGGCCAGCATGTCGCGACCCGCCGGAGTGAGATACAGCCCGTAGGAACGCCGGTCCGCCGGATTGCGCCGGCGCTCAACGAAGCCGCGTCCTTCCAGCTCGTCTACCAAGAAGACCATCTGCGTCGGGTTGAGCCCGATCAGCTCGCCGATAACCTGCTGAGCCTTTCCCTCGTTCGCGGCCAGCCTGCTGAGCATGCCGACGTGCCGAGGCTCCACGCCGAGCGGGGCGAGCTGCTCGGCGAACTGCCTGGCCGCTTCCATGCCGAGCTGCACGAGCAGGAACGCGAAACCGCTGCGCTCTGGCACCGGTGTGCTCGCGGTTGCATCGTCAGTCATACGGGAATACTATCGCGCTAGACGATAGTTT